>NZ_JBFUGK010000035.1:0-65036 GCF_056402935.1 Polaromonas sp. P3_B1 | reverse complement strand
TAGCTGGGCTCGCTCTCTTCCGATCGCAGGTGCTTCTTCACTGTGTTGCGAGCCAGGCCTGTACGCCTTGAGATCTCGCGGATGGACATCTGATCCCTCAATGCCCATCGCCTGATGACATTCAATGTCGCCACGTCTATCACTCCTAATTTCCCCTGCTTTTAAAACAAGCAGGGTAGTGCCTACGTGGGTCAGTTTTGGATGGAAATTACTGCGCTAAGTGGGTCAGATTTCGACGGAATTCAACACAACGTGGTCTATGACAAAGGGCGCGAACCGTGGGCATCCATGGTCTGGCTTTCGAAGTTCCGAAACCGCGTCGCACACGCAAAGCCTGAGCCGATTAAAACCGCACAGGTAATGACCGAAGCCGAATACCAAACTTCTAACATCGGACACCCACAGTCAAAGCTCGAAGACGACCTGACCATAAGGAATGCCGAGAAGGCAGTCACCCGTATAAAACAAGTTATTGACACGCTCGCCGACACATTGCCACCGGAACAGAAATGGGGATTGGTGGTGGACATGTCCCACGGTAGCGCCATCCTGATCAAAGACACCATACTTCGGGAGGCAAAACCAAGCCCAAGAAATCGTCCCCAACGCGAAGAGTTTGACCCATGATTCGCATGTGAGATGAGAGTGGCCTAGCGCCTTTCTTTAGGGAGTACCAGTACCTACCTCGTCACGTGTTCGGGTGTTAACGAGGTGCCGCACTTTGGACAAGACGGCCGTATCTCAGCAAAAAGAACATTGGGACCAGCGTAGTTTCCAAATTGTTTCAAATCTCGAAGGCTGGTACTCGACCACATTTTTGAATATGGTTGATCATTCTCGCTTTCAACAATCGCGCCTTGATGCCCGCATGGGCACGCTAGTTTTGTGACTGTACGCATCGTCATGCTATTCACCTTTAAGTCATTGCGGTGTTGAGCTGCGTCGAAGTCTGCTCATTTTCCCACTGAATCATGATCTGTATTCTTTGTGAGCAGAAGGTGCTCACGATGTGGACAAATTCTTAATCTTCTCTCTTATGGGCTGAGTGCGTGGATCTGCTCACAGTGCGCCACTGTTTCTGGGGCAATTTCTTGTCAAGTGGCCAATAAAAATTCCAGCAGTTGCCTAATCCACCTTCGCCCCAGAAGCCTTCACCACCTGCGCCCACTTCTTGTGCTCGGCATTGATAAACGCCGTGAACTGTGCCGGCGTATTGCCGCTCGGAATCGCGCCCTGGGCGAGTAGTTTTTCTTTCATCGCCGGCGTGCCCAGCGCTTTCGAAGCTTCCTGCTGGATGCGGTTCACGATGTCGGGTGGCGTGCCCGCGGGGGCGAGCAGGCCGAACCAGGAGCTGGCGTCGTAGCCTTTGAGGGCGGGGCCGCCGGCTTGTTCCAGGGTGGGAATGTCGGGCAGGGCGGCTGAGCGTTCTGAGCTGGTGACGGCCAATGCTTTCAATTTTCCGGACTTGATGAGGGCCATGGAGGAGGGCAGGTTGTCGAACATGACGTCCATGTCGCCGCCCACGAGCGCCAGCAATGCAGGGCCGGAGCCGCTGTAGGGGAAGTGGGTCATGTAGGTGCCGCTCATGGTTTTGAACAGCTCGCCGGCCAGATGGATGGAGGTGCCGTTGCCGCTGGAGGCCATGTTGAAGGTGCCGGGTTTGGCTTTGGCGGCGCGTATGAAGTCGGTGACGTTGTTGATGCCGGCGGCTTTGGCTTTTTCGGTGTTGACGACCATGACGTTGGGCACGCCGGCGACGAGGGTGATGGGCGCAAAGTCTTTTTGCGGGTCGTAGGCCATCTTGCTGTAAAGCGATTTGTTGATGCCGTGGGTGCCTACGGTACCCATGAGGAGTGTGTAGCCGTCGGGTATGGATTTGGCGACGATGTCGGCGCCGATGTTGCCGCCGGCGCCGGCGCGGTTTTCAACGACGAAGGGCTGGCCGAAGGCTTTGGAGAGTTCAGGCGCCATGGCGCGGGCGAGGATGTCGGTAGTGCCGCCGGGGGCGAAGGGGACGACGATTTTGACGGGCTTGGTGGGCCAGCTGGCAGTCTGGGCCCAGGCCGAGGGCGTGGCCATGAAGGTGCTGAGGGCGGCGAGTGYGGTGGCGAAGAAGGTGGTGGTGCCGCGCAGAAGGGATTTGTTGTTGATCATCATCATGAAGTCTTTTTTCAGGGGATGGCCGGCAGGCGGCCGGGGGTCGCATGAAGATAGCGTCCGCAGGCGGTCACTTCAAGGGGGTTAAACCCTGGACTTTTTTGGATTGCTTTTCTTTTTCTCTTCTCTTCATCTGCGGAAATCTGCGTCATCTGTGGATAAAAAATTCATCCGCAGATTGCGCAGATTGCGCAGATTTCCGCAGATGAAAGAAAGAGAGAGACATCAAGAATGTCTTTGCCTTTGTTTGCATCCTCTGCGGATACAAAAAAGCCGCCCGGCGTGAACCGGGCGGCTTGGCGGTCAAATCAGTGAGACGTCGATCAGTCGGCGAACTTGCCGGCGGCTTCGATCACGGGCTTGAGCTTGTTGATCTCGGAGATGACAAAGGCTTTGTGGGCGGCGGGGTCGACGCGCTTGTCGGTCACCACCACGGCGCCCAGGCCTTCCTGCTTCTTGATGAAGTCGGGGTCTTTGAGTGCAATCTTCAGGGCGTTGTTGAGCTGGGTCAGCACGGCCGGGGGCGTGCCCTTGGGCGCGTAGAGGCCGTGCCAGATGGTGAGGTCAAAGCCCTTGAGGCCCATTTCCTGCAGCGTGGGGTAGTCCTTGAGCAGCTTGTTGTTGCTCAGGGGCTTGGCGGTGGTGACGGCAAAGGCTTTGACGCGGCCGGCTTCGATCTGGCCGGTGGTGTTGGTGGTCTGGTCGCACATCATGTCGACCTGGCCGCCGACCAGCGCATTCATGGCGGGCGCGGTGCCGCCGAAGGGAATGGTGGTCATCGCGTCTTTGGCCTTGATGGCCGATTGCCACATGAGGCCGCACAGGTGCGATGCGGAACCGAGGCCGGCGTGGGCGATGTTGAGCTTGCCGGAGTTGGCGCGGATGTAGTTCTCAAAATCGCGGTAGTTGTTGGCGGGCAGCTGCGGCTTGCCGATGATGGTCATGGGCACTTCGTTGATCATGCCGAGGTACTCAAAATCGTCGGGCATCTTGTACGGCAGCTTGCGGTACAGGGCGGGCGCGGCGGCCATGCCGATGTGGTGCACCAGCAGGGTGTGGCCGTCGGGGGCGGCGCGTGCCACCTTGGCCACGCCTATGGTGCCGCCGGCGCCGTTGACGTTCTCCACCACGAAGTTGGCGCTGCCGCCCATGGCCTTGCGCATGGCTTCGGCCAGGTCGCGAGCGACGCGGTCGGTCGGGCCGCCGGCCGCGAAGGGCACCACCAGGCTGATGGGCTTGGAGCTGGGGAAGGCGGTTTGCGCGTGCGCGGCAAACACGGTGGTTGCGGCGGCGGCGAGGACTAACAGGCGTTTCATGATGAGCGTCTCCTTGTATCTGAAGGCGCCAAGTTTACGGTCCCCTTACCGCCCCAACATCGCGGGAACTACGTAAGGGCAAGCCCCCGGTCACCCCTGTACAGGCTCACTGCGTGTAGCCTGCTCCCCCCTCAAGGGGACGGGCGCCTGGGGCCGGCAAAGCCGGACCCGCGGCCCCCACTGGTGAATACCTCCACCACTCCTCGTACCCACAGAACTCTTCAACCAAGCAGGGGCCGCGGAACCGGCTTTGCCGGGCCGCAGGCGCAGCGGCCCCCTCGGGGGGCAGGAAGCTACACGAAGTGAGCGACCGTGGGGGCTCTACTTGTAACTTCTTGCATCCTCAATAACCTTGCCATCGTTGGGGAGACTGCCGGGTGCCAGCAGCTGCACGGTGCCGCGCAGCTTGGTCACGTCGCGTATGGCCTCGCTGATGCGCTGGTCCAGCCCTTCGGGGGTGGACGCCGCTTCAACCTGGAAGTGCATGCTGTCGTTGGCCATCTCGCCGCTCACCACCAGCCTGGCCTTGAGCACTTCGGGAAAGCGTTTGGTGATGTCGGCGACCTGGCCGGGGTGCACAAACATGCCGCGCACCTTCACGGTCTGGTCGGCCCGGCCCATCCAGCCCTTAATGCGGGTGTTGCTGCGGCCGGTGGGGCAACTGCCGGGCAGCACGGCCGAGAGGTCGCCGGTGCCGAAGCGGATCAGCGGGTAGTCGGGGTTGAGGGTGGTCACCACCAGCTCGCCGACCTCGCCTTCGGCCACCGGGTCGCCGGTGCCGGGCCGCACGATTTCCACGATCACGCCTTCGTCCAGCACCAGGCCTTCGCGGGCTTCGGTTTCATAGGCGATGAGGCCCAGGTCGGCCGAGGCATAGCACTGGTAGGCGGCGATGCCGCGTTCGGCAAACCAGTCGCGCAGGCTGGGTGGGCAGGCTTCGCCCGAGACCATGGCGCGCGTCACGCTGGGCAGGCCGATTTTCATTTCGGCGGCTTTGTCGACGATGAGCTTGAGAAAGCTGGGCGTGCCCACATAGCCGGCGGGCTTGAGTTCGGCCATGGCCTGCACCTGCTGCTCGGTCTGGCCGGTGCCGCCGGGGAAGACGGTGCAGCCCAGCGCATGGGCGCCGCTTTCCATCATGGCGCCGGCGGGCACGAAGTGGTAGCTGAAGCAGTTGTGCAGCAGCTGCCCCGGCCTGAAGCCGGCGGCGTGCAGGGCGCGTGCCATGCGCCAGTAATCTTTGCGCGTGCTGTCGGGCTCGTAAATCGTGCCGGGGCTGGCAAACACGCGCGGCATGCCGGCGCCATAGCGCAAGGCGCTGAAGCCGCCAAAAACATCCCCCCCCGCGTCGCGCGCCGCCTGCTGGCGCGCCAGCAGCTCGTACTTGCGCGTAACCGGCAGCCGCGCCAGCGCGGCGCGTGTGGTGACGGCTGAGGCGTCCACGTTTTTAAGAATCTCGGCAAAAGCCGGAGCATGGGCTTTTGCATGCGCGACCTGCTGCGGCAGCGCGGCGAACTGGGCGGCTTCGCGGTCGGCGTGCGGCCGGTGTTCCAGGGTGTCGAAGAAGTTGCTCATGTCCCTGTCCTCAAGCCAGCCAGCGTTTGCGGCGTTTATAACTTTTGACGTCTTTAAAACTCTTGCGTTCGCCGCCGCCGACGCCCAGGTAAAACTCCTTGACGTCCTCGTTGTTGGCCAGGTCGGAGGCCGCGCCGTCCATCACCACGCGGCCGCTTTCCATGATGTAGCCGTAGTCGGCGTACTTGAGCGCCATGTTGGTGTTCTGCTCGGCCAGCAGGAAGGTGACCTTCTCTTTCTGGTTCAGGTCCTGCACGATGTTGAAGACCTCTTCGACGATCTGCGGCGCCAGGCCCATGGAGGGTTCGTCCAGCAGCACCATGGAGGGGTTGGCCATCAGCGCGCGGCCAATGGCGCACATCTGCTGTTCGCCGCCCGAGGTATAGGCCGCCTGCGAGGTGCGCCGGGTCTTGAGGCGCGGAAAGTAGTTGTAGACCTTCTCGAGGTTGGCCGCGACTTCGGCCTTGCTTGCGCGGGTGTAGGCGCCGGTCAGCAGGTTTTCTTCAATCGTCAGGTGGGCAAAGCAGTGCCGCCCTTCCATGACCTGCACCACGCCGCGTTTGACCAGGTCGGCCGGCGAGAGGTTTTCGATGCGCTCGCCGCGCAGTTCGATGGAGCCTTTGGTGACCTCCCCGCGCTCGCCCTTGAGCAGGTTGGAGATCGCGCGCAGCGTGGTGGTCTTGCCCGCGCCGTTGCCGCCCAGGATGGCGACGATGCGGCCCTGCGGCACTTGCAGCGAGACGCCCTTGAGCACCAGGATGACGTGGTTGTAGATAACCTCGATGCCGTTGACGTTGAGAACGATGTCGGGTGAGTCACTCATGTGTGGTGTGTCCGTTTGAACCATTGCGTTTTGAGCCAATTGAAAGAGCCTGGGTGCCGGCCTCTGAAGGCCCTTTCAATTGGCGGCTCCGGGGAGCCGCCGCCCTCCCGCCGCGGCGGGAGGGGTGGTCAAGCCACTATCAGGATTGGCAGTCGGCCGGTGTGCGCGCCGTCAGTTTTTTCTCGGTCGCGTACTTGGCGGCGGTGCTCTTGACCAGGGGCTTGATCACCTGTTCATCGGCCTGCAGCCAGTCGGAGGTGAACTTCCACTCCTTGCCGTCCCAGGTGTGGATGCGCGCCCAGGCCGAGCCCATGTGGTCGGTGCAGGAGGTGCTGATGGGCCGCATCACGCCGGCAAAGCCGAGTGCGTCCAGCTTGGCCTGGGTCAGGTTCAGGTTTTCCAGGCCCCAGCGGACTTGTTCACCCGTCATGATTTTTCCCTTGCCGAAGCGCTCCTGCGCGGCGCGCAGGCCTTCCACGCCCAGCATGGCGCTCATGGCGCCGCGCATGTAGAGCACCTGGCCGACTTCTTCTTTCGGGCCCGTGCCCTGGCCCTTGCCGTGCACCAGGGTCAGCATGTCTTTGGCCAGCTTGGAGTTGGGCTCGGCGCCGTGCTGCATGGTCACGGCGTTGTAGCCCTTGGCGCCGTCGGCCACGTCTTTCACGTCAGGCTCGGCGCCGGCCCACCACACGCCGTACATCTTCTCGCGCGGGTAGCCGGTGGCTTGCGCTTCCTTGATGGCGGTGGTGTTCATGATGCCCCAGCCCCACAGCGCCACATAGTCGGGGCGCGACTGGCGGATTTGCAGCCAGGTGGCTTTCTGCTCGACGCCGGGCGCGGTCACGGGCAGCAGTTGCAGCGTGAAGCCGTGCATGGCGGCGCGCTCCTGCATCAGCGGGATGGGCTCCTTGCCGAAGGGCGAGTCGTGGTAGACCAGCGCGACGCGCTTGCCCTTGAGCTTGTCGAAACCGCCTTCCTTCTTGGCGATGGCCTGCAGGATGGCATCGGCGGCGACCCAGTAGGTGCCGGCGATCGGGAAGTTCCACTTGAAGATGGAGCCGTCGGCGCTTTCGCTGCGGCCGTAACCCACGGTCACCACGGGGATCTTGTCGACCGGTGCTTTTTCAGTGATGGCGAAGGTGGCGCCGGTGGACAGCGGCTGCACCAGGGTGGCGCCGCCGTTCTTGCCCTTCAGGCGTTCATAACATTCCACGCTGCGCGCGGTGTCGTAGCCGGTTTCGCATTCCTCGAACGAGATCTTCACGCCGTTGATGCCGCCGCGCGCATTGACCAGCTTGAGGTAGTCCACATAGCCGTTGGCCCATGGCACGCCGTTGGGCGCGTAAGGCCCGGTGCGGTAGGACAGCACCGGGAAGAACTGTTCCTTGGCCTGGGCGAATGCGCTGGTCGTCACAAGGGACGAAGCGCCGGTGGCGAGGATTGCCACCGCCAACATCACATTACGAATCTTCATTGTTGTCTCCTGGAAAATTTATAAACACCGCGAAAAAAGGGGCACCTCAGTAAACGACCTAACCATCCACCGCGCATCGGTGATTTCGAGTAATCCTTAACCCTAGGGCCGGCGCACCACAAGGCCTTAGTGGGGAAATGGCCATAGCCTGAGTTTTTGCTTCCCGACAGCCCACAGCTTGGCCAAGCCGTGCGGCTCGACGATCAGGAACCACACAATCAGCCCGCCGAAAATCATCAGCTCCGCATGCGAGATGCCGGCGGTGGAAATCGAGATGCCCAGCCAGCCCGCCAGCACCGGCAGCAGCTGGCTCAGCACAATCGGCAGCACCACGATAAAAGCCGCGCCGAAGAAGCTGCCCATGATGGCGCCCATGCCGCCGATGATCACCATGAACAGCAGGCGGAAGGAATAGTCCACCGAGAAGGCTGCCGGCTCCCAGGCGCCCAGGTAAATGAAAGCCCACAGGCCGCCGGCGATGCCGATGATGAAGGAACTGACCGCGAAGGCGCTGAGCTTGGCGTACATGGGGCGTATGCCGATGACCGCGGCGGCCACGTCCATGTCGCGAATCGCCATCCACTCGCGGCCTATGGCGCTGCGCACCAGATTTTTGGCCAGCAGGGTGATCACCACCACGATGGCCAGGCAGAACAGGTATTTGCTGAGGGCGCTTTCAATGGGCAGGCCGAAGACCTGCAGGTTGGACACCGACACCGAGCCCGAAGGCGTGTCCATGGTGAACCACTTGATGCGCAAAAACATCCAGTCGCTGAAGAACTGCGCGGCCAGCGTGGTCACCGCCAGGTAGAGCCCCTTGACGCGCAGGCTGGGCAGCCCGAACAGGATGCCGAACAGCATGGCGCACAGGCCGCCCAATATCAGCGCCGGAATCAGCGGCATGCCGGGGATGCGCACAAAGAAGTTGTAGGCGCCGTAAGCGCCCACCGCCATAAAGGCGCCCGAGCCCAGCGAGATCTGCCCGCAATAACCGACCAGGATGTTGACCCCGACAGCCGCCAGCGAAAAGATCAGGAAGGGAATCAGGATGGCGCGGAACAAATAGTCGCTGGCCAGCAGCGGCACGGCGATAAAGGCAAAGGCCAGCAGCAGGCCTATGGCGATGCGGTCCTGCAGGATCGGGAAGATCTGCTGGTCGGACCGGTAGCTGGTTTTGAATTGGCCGTTTTCTCTGTAGAACATGGTTTTTCTTTAGGTAAAAGCGGCTCAGACGCGGTCAATGATCTTCTCGCCAAATAGGCCCTGAGGCCGAACGAGCAAGACGCACAAGGCAAGAACATACGCAAACCAGATCTCGATGCCACCGCCGACGTAAGGGCCGAGAAACACCTCCGCGAGTTTTTCACCAACGCCCAAAATCAACCCGCCCACAATCGCACCAGGCACCGAAGTCAGGCCGCCCAGAATGACCAGCGGCAGCGCCTTGAGCGCCAGCACCGAGAGTGAAAACTGCACGCCCAGCTTGCTGCCCCAGATCACGCCGGACACCAGGGCCACAAAACCCGCGACGCTCCAGACGATGACCCAGATGCGGTTCAGCGGTATGCCTATGGACTGGGCGGCCTGGTGGTCGTCGGCCACGGCGCGCAGCGCGCGGCCGGTGCTGGTGTACTGGAAGAAGGCGGCCAGCGCCGCCACCAAGGCGGTGGCGATCAGCGCGGCGACCAGGTCTTCCTGGTTCACCAGCAGGCCACCCTGGAAGACGCTGTCAAGCAGGAACATCGGGTCCTTGGGCATGCCCACATCGATCTTGTAGATGCTGGAGCCGAAGATGGTCTGGCCGAAGCCGTCGAGGAAGTAGGAAATGCCCAGGGTCGCCATCAGCAGCGCGACGCCTTCCTGGTTCACGAGTTTCCCGAGCACCAGTTTTTCGATCAGCCAGGCGACCACCACCATGATGGCCAGCGCGGCTGCGAAGGCCAGGGCGTTGTTGATGAACTTGCTTTCCAGGCCGGTCCACTGCGGAATCCATTCGGAAAAACGCGCCATGGCCAGCGCCGCGAACAGCACCATCGCGCCCTGCGCGAAATTGAAGACGCCCGAGGCCTTGTAGATCAGCACAAAGCCGAGTGCGACCAGCGAATACAGCATGCCCGACATCAGGCCGCCAATAATGGTTTCCAGGAACGAACCCATCACTTGCCCCCTTTGCTTGACGGGGACATCGTGGGTTGCGATGGGCGCTGTGATTTCATTTGAGTGTTGTCATCCATGTCAGTGGCTCGTTCCGAGGTAGGCCCGGATCACGTCTTCGTTGTTGCGTACTTCGTCAGGGGTGCCGTCGCCGATTTTTTTGCCGTAGTCGAGCACGACCACGCGGTCGGAGATGTCCATCACCACGCCCATGTCATGCTCGATCAGGACCACGGTGGTGCCGAATTCGTCGTTGACGTCGAGCACAAAGCGGCACATGTCCTGTTTTTCCTCGACGTTCATGCCGGCCATGGGCTCGTCGAGCAACAGCACCTGCGGCTCCATGGCCAGGGCGCGGCCCAGGTCCACGCGTTTTTGCAGGCCGTAGGGCAGCTGGCCGACGGGCGTCTTGCGGTAGGCCTGGATTTCCAGGAAGTCGATGATTTTTTCGACCGCCTCGCGGTGTTTGATTTCTTCTTTTTCGGCCGGGCCTATGCGCAGGGCCTGCAGCAGCAGATTGCTTTTGATCTTGAGGTTGCGGCCCGACATGATGTTGTCGAGCACGCTCATGCCCTTGAACAGCGCCAGGTTCTGGAAGGTGCGCGCCACGCCCATCACGGCCACCTGGTGGCTGTTCATGTGCTTGAAGGTCTGGCCGCGAAAGGTGATGGAGCCCTGCTGCGGCGCATAGACGCCGTTGATGCAGTTGAGCATGGAGCTTTTGCCGGCGCCGTTGGGGCCGATGATGGCGCGTATCTCGTGCTCCTTCACATTGAAGGAGATGTCCGACAGGGCCTTGACCCCGCCGAAGTTCAGGGTGATGTTTTTGACGTCGAGAATGACGTCGCCGATTTTCTTAGCCAAGGCAAGGTCCTTTCACCGCAGAGGCGCGGGGAATTCCGTATTGCTCCTTCCCCCGCTGGGGGAAGGTTGGGATGGGGGCCGGCAGCGATCGATTCCCAGCCTCGTGTTGACTCGAAGGACCGGGGAGCCCCCATCCCTGCCTTCCCCCAGCGGGGGAAGGAGCAAAACCTTGGCGGGCTATGAGTTGGTCGTGCCATCTCTGCCGCCTTAGCACCCTCCCCCGCTGGGGGAGGGTGGGGGTGGGGGCCGGTCGGCCTTCAAATGTGCGCGGCGAAATGTCAGGCGCCGATGACCCCCATCCCCGCCTTCCCCCAGCGGGGGAAGGAGTGAGCACGCCAAAGTGCGAATTCATGCTGCGGCCTTCACAGGTGCAAAGGTCTGGGTGTCACTGATCTTGAGCGTCGCGCTCACGCTGCCGCTGCGGCCGTCTTCAAACTTCACGACGGTCTCAATGAACTGCTCGGCCTTGCCGCCGTAGAGCGCATCGATCAAGGGCTGGTATTTGTCGGCGATAAAACCGCGCCTGACCTTGTTGGTGCGTGTGAGTTCGCCGTCGTCGGCGTCCAGCTCCTTGTGCAGCACCAGGAAGCGGCTGATCTGCGAGCCGGCCAGCAGGGCGTCGACGCTGAGGTCGGCGTTGACTTTCTCGACGCATTCCTTGATGAGCTGGTAGACCTCGGGTTTTTGCGCCAGGTCGGTGTAGCCGGCATAGGGCAGGTTGCGGCGCTCGGCCCAGTTGCCCACGGCGTCGAAGTCGATGTTGATCATCACGCAGACTTTCTCGCGGCCGTCGCCGTAGGCCACGGCTTCCTTGATGTGGGGGAAGAACTTGAGCTTGTTCTCCACATACTTGGGCGCGAACATGGCGCCGTCGTTGGCGCCGCCCTTGATGCGGCCCACGTCTTTCACGCGGTCGATGATCTTGAGGTGGCCGCTGGCGTCGATAAAGCCGGCGTCGCTGGTGTGGTACCAGCCGTCGGCGTTCAGCACCTCGGCGGTGGCGGTGGGGTTTTTGTAGTATTCCTTGAGCAGGCCGGCGGACTTGACCAGGATTTCCCCGTTGTCGGCCACCTTGATCTGCACGCCGCTGATGGGCACGCCTACCGTGTCGGCGCGCGCTTCGTTGTCCGGCTGCAGGCACACAAACACGGCGGTTTCCGTCGAGCCGTACAGCTGCTTGAGGTTGATGCCGATGGAGCGGTAGAAGGTGAAGAGATCGGGGCCTATGGCCTCGCCGGCGGTATAGGCCACGCGCACGCGCGAAAAACCCAGCGTGTTGCGCAGCGGGCCGTAGACCAGCACGCTGCCCAGCGCATACAGCAGCCTGTCCATGCCGCCCACGGGTTTGCCGTCCATCAGCGCCGGGCCGGCGCGTTTGGCCACGCCCATGAAGTAGCGGAACATGCCGCGCTTGATGCGGCCGGCGTCTTCCATGCGGATCATCACGGTGGTCAGCAGGCTTTCGAAGATGCGCGGTGGCGCGAAGTAATAGGTCGGGCCGACTTCTTTCAGGTCGATCGTGACCGTGCTCGCGCTTTCGGGGCAGTTGACCACATAGCCGCAGGCCAGCCACTGTGCGTAGCTGAAGATGTTCTGGCCGACCCAGGCCGGCGGCAGGTAGGCCAGCACTTCCTCGCCGGAGGTGAGTTTGTCGAAATCGGCGCCGGCCTTGGCGCGGTCCAGCAGGGTGTTGTGCGTGTGGACCACGCCTTTGGGGTTGCCCGTGGTGCCCGAGGTGAAGAACATCGCGGCCACGTCGTCGGGGCGTGCTTTTTCGACCTCGGCCTTGAAGAAACCCGGCTGCGCATTGGCCACACCGCGGCCTGTTTCCAGCAGCGCGTCGAGCGACTGCAGGCCGGCTTCGGCATAGTTGCGCAGGCCGCGCGGGTCGTCATAAACAATGTGGGCCAGTTGCGGGCATTGGCCGCGTATCTCGAGCAGCTTGTCGACCTGCTCCTGGTCTTCCACCAGCGCCAGGCGCACGTCGGCGTTGTTGATCGGGAAAATGCATTCGGCGCCCACCGCGTCCTGGTACAGCGGAATGGGGATGGCGCCCAGCGCCTGCGCGGCCAGCATGGTGGCGTACAGGCGCGGCCGGTTGGCGCCGATGATCACCATGTGCTCGCCGCGCTGCAGGCCCAGCTGGTGCAGGCCGCAGGCGATGTGCGCCACCAGCTGCGCCATGCCGGACCAGCTGTGCGCCTGCCAGATGCCGTACTCTTTCTCGCGCATGGCGGCGTCGCCGGGGCGCTCGGCCGCGTGTTTGAGCAGCAATCGTGGGAACGTGGTCTGCATTCGCTTCTTGTCTCCGTTCTGTGCGGTTTTTTCGGGAACACCGCTGGTATGGAACGAATAGTAGGACCGGCTTTGACGCTATGGTGTCATTGCGACGACAATTTCCGGGTAAGTCCTACTGGGGTGTCCCCGGGGGGCGGCCGGTTTATCGGATAAAGCGCCCGTCGCGCGAAACCATGGTCAGTTCGACGAAGCGCGAGGCGTTGCGGGCCGAGTCGCTGAAGCTCACTTCAAAGCCGCCCAGGTCGTAGCGCTTGAGGTTCCAGGTGTTGTCGATGAAGGCGGCGCGCGTCGGGTTCTTGCCGGCGCGGCGCAAGGCTTCGGCAAACACGCGGGCATTGATATAGCCCTCCAGCGCCAGGTGCGAAGGCTCCAGCGTGACGCCGGCCGCCTTCCAGGCCTGCTGGAATTCACGCACCATGGGCACCACGGTATTGCCCGGCAGCGGCACCACCTGCGAGACCGCGATGCCGGTGGCGTCGTCGCCCATGGCCTTGAGCGTGGCGGCCGCGCCCATGATGGACAACGCATACAGCGACAGCCCCTTGCGCTGCGCGCGTATCGCCTTCACGAAGTCGATGGTCGGCTTGCCGGCCAGGCCCACCAGCACGGCCTCGGGGTTGGACGCCGCGATTTTTTCGGCCGCGGGGGCTGCGTCGGCGGCGTTGTTTTCCRCGGTGACCGTCGCGGTCGCCTCCAGCTTGTGCTTGGCCATGGAGCGCTGGGTGGCGTCGAAGACCTCTTTGCCGAAGGAGTTGTTCTGGTAGACGATGGCGATGCGCTTGATGCCGATGGTCGCCAGGTGCTGCACCAGCTGCTCGGCTTCGTCGGCATAGCTGGCGCGTATGTTGAAGACGTTGCGCGCATTGGCCGGCCGCGCCGACAGCGCGCCCGAGAACGGCGCAAAGAAGGGCATGCCCGACTCGATCACCTGCGGCAGCATGGCCTCGATCATGGGCGTGCCCATGCAGTTGAAGAGCGCGAAGTTGCTTTTGTCGTCGATGAAGCCCTTGACGTTGCCCAGCGCGCGCTTGACGTCATAGCCGTCGTCGGCCACCACCAGCTCTATGGGCCGGCCGTTCACGCCGCCTTTGGCGTTGATGCCGGCAAAGCAGGCCTTGGCGCCCTGGTGCATGGCCTGGCCCAGCTCGCCCAGCGGCCCGCTCAGCGCGATGGATTGCGCGATGCGCACCGGGCCGCTGTCTTGCGCATGCGCGGGCCCATACAGGGCGGCGGGCACGGCGGCGAGCGCGCCCAGCATGCGGCGGCGCGTCAGGCCGGCGCGGGCGCCGGTGAGTGATGAATCGGTTTTCGGGAAGCTGGAATCGGTGTTCATGGGGCTTGTCTCCTGGTCGTTATGGGCTTGTTATGTGTTTGCGATGCGCGCGTGACGGCGCTTGCCGGCCTGTCTCCGCGGGGCAGATGCTATGCTTTGGAAGCGCGGCCAACTGTCTGTGCGACGACAATCCAAGGGTTGCGCCCGCCCGGACTTTCCCTGATCCGCCACCCCCGTTTCTTGCTTGAACATTGCGAGCATGGCCACCGAGTCAGCCCTTCACCAGCGCCGCAGGACGCCCACGCCGGACGAACTGCGCGGCATTCCCTGGCTGCCTTTGCTGCTGCCGGAGGAGCGCGCACGCGCGGTGGCGGTGCTGCAGGTCGGTGATGCTTCACCGGGCGACTATGTGTGCCGTGTCGGCAAGCCGGTGACCTACTGGTTCGGCGTGGTGGAGGGCCTGCTCAAGATGAGCAGCGACAACGCCCAGGGCATGACCATGACCTTCGCCGGCCTGCCGCCCGGCGGCTGGTTCGGCGAAGGCACGGCGCTCAAGCGCGAGCCCTACCGCTACAACATCCAGGCGCTGCGCAAGAGCGTGGTGGCGGGCTTGCCGATCGACACCTTTCACTGGCTGCTGGACCACTCCATCGGCTTTAACCGCTTTGTGATGAACCAGCTCAACGAGCGGCTGGGCCAGTTCATCGCGGCGCGCGAGATCGACCGTATGAACAACCCCGACATCCGCGTGGCGCGCAGCCTGGCCGCGCTGTTCAACCCCGTCCTGTATCCGGGCGTGGGCCAGATGCTGCGCATCACGCAGCAGGAGATGGCCTACCTGGTCGGCCTGTCGCGCCAGCGCGTGAACGAGGCGCTCAGCGCCCTGCAGGCGCAAGGCTTTATCCGCATCGAATACGGCGGCCTGCGCGTGCTGGACCTGGAGGCGCTGCGCTCCAGCGTGTTTGCGGGCAAGGACGAGGCCCCCGCCCCGCGCGCGAAGGCCTAGCCGCCAAGACCGGCGATAGCCTGGCGCAGGTTGTCCCGTGCGCGGGCTTCCAGCGCGGCCTGGAAATGCGGCGTGCTGTAGATGGAGGGCCGATCGAGGAAGGCGCGCAGAATCTCGCCGCGCTTCTGGCGAAACTGGGCTTCAGGCACAAAAGCGTATTCCTCGCGTATCTGCTCTTCGTATTCGGCAAAGCGCTGCGGCAAGGCGCCGAGTATGGACAGGTCGATGTCCACCAGCAGCTGGGCATCGGGCGTCACCGGCAGCGCGCTGTGGCAGGTGGCCATGATCAGGTCGTCGACCCGCTGCACGGCGGCCGGTGCCGCGCCATGGCTTTGCAAAATGGTGCGCATCCAGTCGGCGCTCTGGCGCTCGTTGTCATGGCGCTGGGTATCGTAAATCCCGTCATGGAACCAGAGCGCGATTTCAACTTCCCCCCGCTGTTCGGCCAGGTGGCCGCTAGCGTCGAAATGCGCGAGGCATTCCGCAAGGTGCTGCAGCGTGTGGTACTTGCGGTGCGGCTCTGAATAGCGCGCCAGCAGCTGGTCAAACACGGCGCTGGTGATGGTTCGCGGCACGAGCGCGCTGGTGCAGCGCCGCCAGGAGCGGGACAGCAGGGCCAGGGATTCAGGGCTGGGGCTTGTCATCAGTAGAGGGTGGATTTTTGCCGCGCGGGCAGTTCGCGGTCATACTTTTCGCCGTCGATGGCCGCCGCCGTCAGCGCCTGCAGCATGGCGCCGGGTGTGGGCACATCGGGCCGGGCTGGCGGCACGGCCTGCCAGAGTTTGGAGCGCTGCAGGGCCCGTGCGCACTGGAAGAACACCGACTCGACGCTGATCACCAGCACGCAGTGCGGCGGCTTTCCCTCCATGGCAAAGCGCTGCAGCATCTCGGGCGCGACGCTGATGCGGGCGGTGCCGCACACGCGCAATGTCTCGCCGACGCCGGGAACGAAAAAAATCAGCGCCACACGCGGGTCGGTCAACAGGTTACGCAGGCTGTCGATGCGGTTGTTGCCGCGGCGCTCCGGCAGCAGCAGGGTTTTGTCGTCCTGGATGGCCACAAAGCCCGGCGGGTCGCCGCGCGGCGAGGCATCGAGCCCGCCCGGCCCTGATGTTGCCAGCACCGCGAAGGGCGAGGCCTTGATCAGGTCCTGGTAGGCCGGGTGCAGGTAGTCCACCTCCTTTTTGAAGGAGGCTTCACCGACGGTGCCGAACAGCGCTTCGAGCTGCGGCAGGCTGGTGATGGTGTGCGGGTCTATTTCGGCGTTCATGAGCGTGACTGTATTCCATATGGTCGAGCGGATTCAGAACCCCGGATATTTACGCTTTCTTTATACCGGCCCCCTGTCTTTCATCCCCGTTTTTACACGCCGAATCGGACACTTTCTCCATCGTTATTGCTGGAGAAGATCATGGATCTTGCGTTTATGGTTGGCGCCGCCGCCCTGTGGGGTGTGATGGTCCTGCTGGTCTGGGGCTTTGAGAAGCTCGAAAAACCCGAAGGGGGCCGTTCATGATTCCCCTCGAAGTCTTGTACGGCTTTGGYGGCGTCTGCGCCATCGTGCTGCTGACCTACCTCGTGTATGCGCTGATCTGCGCCGAGGAGTTTTGATGAACGCCTCAAGCTGGAGCCTGCTGGCTCTCTTTTTGGCTGTACTGCTGGTCACCGCCTGGCCGCTGGGCTTGTGGCTGGCGCGCATTTATTCTGGCCAGCTTCCCGGCTGGATGCACAAGCTCGAAGCGCCGTTGTACCGGCTGGCCGGCACCTCGGCCGACACGAGCATGAAATGGTCGCAGTACGCGCTGGCCTTGCTGGCCTTTAATGCGCTGGGTGTGGTCGCCGTTTATGCCTTGCAGCGCCTGCAGCTGTGGCTGCCGCTGAACCCGGCCGGCATGGCGGCCATCTCGCCCGATTCGGCGTTTAACACCGCCATCAGCTTTGTCTCCAACACCAACTGGCAGGGCTATGCCGGTGAATCGACCATGAGCTACCTCACGCAGATGCTGGTGCTGGCGGTGCAGAACTTTTTCTCGGCCGCCACCGGCATTGCCGTGGTGTTCGCGCTGTTCCGCGGTTTTGCCGCGCGGGCTACCGGTGCCATCGGCAATTTCTGGGTGGACATCACGCGGGTCACGGCCTGGCTGCTGCTGCCGCTGTCGCTGGTGTTTGCGATTTTCCTGGTGGGCCAGGGCGTGATCCAGAACTTTGACGCTTACAAGGACGTCAGCACGCTCGAAGCCACCAGTTACCAGCAGCCCAAAAACGGCGCTGACGGCCAGGCCCTGAAAGACGACAAGGGCAATGCCGTCATGGAAGACGCCAAGACCGACAAGCAAACCCTGGCCATGGGCCCGGTCGCCTCGCAGGAGGCCATCAAGATGCTGGGCACCAATGGCGGCGGTTTCTTCAATGCCAACTCGGCCCATCCGTATGAGAACCCGACGGCGCTGAGCAACTTCTTCCAGATGCTGTCCATCTTTCTGATTCCCGCGGCGCTGTGCTTTGCCTTTGGCCGCGCGGTGGGCGACACACGCCAGGGCTGGGCCGTGCTGGCCGCGATGACCTTGATCTTTGTGGTGGCCGTGGTGGCCATCACGCCCGCCGAGCAGGCCGGCAACCCGCTGCTGCCGCCCCTGGGCGTGGACCAAACCGCCAGCGCGCTGCAGGCCGGCGGCAATATGGAAGGCAAGGAAACCCGCTTCGGCATCAATGCCTCCAGCCTGTTCGCGGTCATCACCACGGCGGCGTCGTGCGGCGCGGTCAATGCCATGCACGACTCCTTCACGCCGCTGGGCGGCATGGTGCCCATGGTGATGATGCAGCTGGGCGAGGTGGTGTTCGGCGGCGTAGGCACCGGGCTTTACGGCATGCTGATTTTTGCCATCCTCGCGGTGTTTATCGCCGGCCTCATGATTGGCCGCACGCCCGAGTACCTGGGCAAGAAGATCGAGTCGCACGAGATGAAGCTGACTTCCATCGTCATCCTGGTCACGCCCATCCTGGTGCTGGCCGGCACGGCGGTGGCGGTGCTGGCCGGCGCGGGCAAGGCCGGCATTGCCAATCCGGGCGCGCATGGTTTTTCGGAAATCCTTTATGCGCTGACATCAGCAGGCAACAACAACGGCAGCGCCTTCGCGGGCCTGTCGGCCAACACGCCGTTCTACAACACGCTGCTGGGCATTGTCATGTGGCTGGGCCGCTTCGGCGTCATCGTGCCGGTGCTGGCGATTGCCGGTGCGCTGGCCGCCAAGAAACGCCTGCCGGTCACGGCCGGCACCATGCCCACGCACGGCCCGCTGTTTGTGCTGCTGCTGATTGGCACGGTGCTGCTGGTGGGCCTGCTCAATTACGTGCCGGCCCTGGCGCTGGGCCCGGTGGTCGAGCATTTGATGCTCTGGCCCGCCCATTGAACCGCCGCGAAAGAGAAATCGATATGAACACCCAAAAACCTTTTGTGCTGCTGGACCCGGCC
Source organism: Polaromonas sp. P3_B1 (assembly GCF_056402935.1). NCBI lineage: Bacteria > Pseudomonadati > Pseudomonadota > Betaproteobacteria > Burkholderiales > Comamonadaceae > Polaromonas > Polaromonas sp. P3_B1. Next base: position 46,624 of record NZ_JBFUGK010000035.1, on the reverse strand, counting down.
TTGCTCAAGCCCGCCATCGCGGCTTCGTTCACCAAGCTGAGCCCGCGCGTGCAATGGCGTAACCCGGTGATGTTAGTTGTCTACATCGGCAGCATCTTCACCACCTTGCTGGGCCTGCAGGCCTTGCAGGGCCAGGGCGAGGCGCCGGCGGGCTTTATCTTTGCCGTGGCGATCTGGCTGTGGTTCACCGTGCTGTTCGCCAACTTCGCGGAAGCATTGGCCGAAGGCCGCAGCAAGGCGCAGGCCGCCTCGCTGCGCAGCCTCAAGAAAAGCACCTGGGCCAAGAAGTTCAAGGAAAGCAACAGCAAGGTCTTCCACGGCACGGCCTGGCTGCCCGAGCAGGCCGAGAACCTGCGCAAGGGCGCGGTGGTGCTGGTCGAAGCCGGCGACATGGTTCCGCTGGACGGTGAAGTCATCGAAGGTGTGGCCTCGGTCGATGAAAGCGCCATCACCGGCGAATCGGCGCCGGTGGTGCGCGAGTCGGGCGGCGACTTCTCGGCCGTGACCGGCGGCACGCGGGTGCTGTCCGACTGGCTGGTGGTGCGCATTGTGGTGAACCCCGGCGAGTCCTTCCTGGACCGCATGATCAGCATGGTCGAGGGTGCCAAACGCCACAAGACGCCCAATGAGATCGCGCTGACGATTCTGCTGGTGGCGCTGACCATTGTTTTCCTGGTGGTCACGGTCACGCTGCTGCCTTACTCGGTGTTCAGTGTGCAGGCCGCGGGCGCGGGCACGGTGGTCAGCATCACGGCGCTGGTGGCCCTGCTGGTCTGTTTGATCCCGACCACGATTGGCGGCCTGCTGTCGGCCGTGGGTGTGGCCGGCATGAGCCGCATGATGCAGGCCAATGTGATTGCCACCTCGGGCCGCGCGGTGGAAGCCGCCGGCGACGTGGACGTGCTGCTGCTGGACAAGACCGGCACCATCACCCACGGCAACCGCCAGGCTTCTTCCTTTCTGCCGGCGCCCGGCATGACCGGCGCAAAACTGGCCACCGCCGCGATGCAGGCCTCCATGGCCGATGAAACGCCCGAGGGCCGCAGCATTGTGGCTTTGGCTCAGCGCATGGGCGCCAGCGAGCCGCTTGTGGGAGAGAGCCACGAGGTTCCCTTCACCGCGCAGACACGTATGAGCGGCATGGACCAGTTGCGCCCCGACGGCAGCACACGCCAGCTGCGCAAGGGCGCGGTCGACGCGATACGCAAACATGTGGAGGCGCTGGGCGGCAGCGTGCCGGCCGAGGTGATGCGCGCGTCGGATGAGGTCTCGCGCCGCGGCAGCACGCCGCTGGCGGTGGCCGACGGTGCCATGGTGCTGGGCATTGTGGAGCTCAAGGACATCGTCAAGGCCGGCATCAAGGAGCGTTTCGGCGAGCTGCGCCGCATGGGCATCAAGACGGTGATGATCACCGGCGACAACAAGCTCACGGCGGCCGCGATTGCCGCCGAGGCGGGTGTCGACGACTTCCTGGCCGAGGCCACGCCCGAAGACAAACTGAAATTGATACGCCAGTACCAGGCCGAGGGCCGCCTGGTGGCGATGACGGGCGACGGCACCAACGATGCGCCGGCCCTGGCCCAGGCCGACGTGGCGGTGGCCATGAACAGCGGCACCCAGGCCGCCAAAGAGGCCGGCAACATGGTGGACCTGGACTCCAACCCCACCAAGCTGCTGGAAATTGTGGAGACCGGCAAGGCCTTGCTGATGACGCGCGGCTCGCTGACGACGTTCTCCATCGCTAACGACGTGGCCAAGTACTTCGCCATCATCCCGGCGATTTTTGTGAGCACCTACCCGCAGCTGGCCGCGCTCAATGTGATGCGCCTGGGCAGCCCCTCGACGGCGATCCTGTCGGCGGTGATCTTCAACGCGCTGGTCATCATGTTTTTGATCCCGCTGGCGCTCAAGGGCGTGAAGTACCGCGCCGTGGGCGCCGCCACGCTGCTGCGCCGCAATCTGCTGATCTATGGCCTGGGCGGCCTGGTCGTGCCTTTTATCGGCATCAAGGCGATTGACCTCGTGTTGGTGGCCCTGAACCTCGCGAACTGATCCCAAGGAAACTCTATGTCAAACATTCTCAGACCCGCACTTGTGATGTTCACCGTGCTGACCCTGGCCACCGGTGTGGCTTATCCCCTGGTGGTGACCGGCGCTGCGCAGTCGCTGTTTCCGTCGCAGGCGGGAGGCAGCCTGGTTGTTCGCGACGGCAAGGCCGTCGGCTCCGCGCTGATCGGGCAAAACTTCAGCGATCCCAAAAACTTCTGGGGCAGGCCTTCGGCCACCGGCCCCATGCCTTACAACGCCGCGGCTTCCAGCGGCTCCAACCAGGGCCCGCTCAATCCCGCGCTGGTCGACGCCGTCAAGGGCCGCATTGAAGCACTCAAAGCGGCAGACCCCGGCAATACCGCACCCGTGCCGGTGGACCTGGTCACGGCCTCGGCCAGCGGGGTGGACCCGCACATCAGCCCGGCTGCGGCGCGCTACCAGACGGCCCGCGTGGCGAAGGCGCGCGGCTTGCCGCTCGAGAAGGTTCAGGCCCTGGTCGTGCAGCACACCGGGCAGCCCTTGCTGAGCTTTCTGGGCGAGGCCCAGGTCAACGTGCTGCAGCTCAATCTCGCTTTGGAGGCTCTTCGCTAAGAGACATCAACATGGCCTATGCCGCTTACTGTGATTCGTTTGGGTTAACGCCGTCCCTGTCCGTGCCGCGTCCGGGCGCGACGAGGTGGGTCGTGATGGATGTCACCGTGCACAGCCGTGATGCCCTGTGGGTGCGGCGCGCGCTGGTGAACTGCGTGGGCGCCGGCATTTTGCGCTGCATTCCCCAACTCGATAAGCACCAGGTGCGGCTGGAAATTCGCTTGCCTGCGCATAGCACGGCCGAGGTGATGGATTGTGTGATGGCCAGCGTGCCCGATGGCGTGATAGGCCCGCTGGTCTCCTGGCGCCGCCACCTGCAGCGGCATGGGCTCGGTCATGGACTCTGATCACCTGCGTGCCCTGTGCGCGCTCGTTGCTGTCATCGCGCCCCTGGCCCTGGCCTGGTGGATCGCCGGCCGCAGCGACAGCCGCAAATCCGGCCCGCCGCAAGAGGACGGTCCGGATGCACGGAAAGAGCGCCCCCGGTGTTACCCTTTGCGCAGAGACCTTTGAGACCCTTGAACACACCCTGACGGCATGGCCAGTTTTCCCGATTCCCGCCCTGACCCCGACGAACTTCTCGACCGCCTGCGTGGCGAGGAGGAAAAAGCGCGGCGCGGTCGTTTGCGTATTTACTTCGGCGCCAGCGCCGGCGTGGGCAAGACCTACGCCATGCTGAGCGCCGCGCAGCGCGAGCGCAAGGCCGGGCGCGACGTGCTGGTCGGCGTGGTGGAAACCCATGGCCGCAGCGAAACCGTGGAGCTGCTGGCCGGGCTGGCGCAACTGCCTTTGCGCGAGGTGGCCTACCGCGGGCGCACGCTGAAGGAATTCGACCTGGACGCGGCGCTGGCGCGCAAGCCGGCGGTGCTGCTGGTGGACGAGCTTGCGCACAGCAATGTGGAGGGCTCGCGCCATGCCAAGCGCTGGCAGGACGTGCACGAGCTGTTGGRGGCCGGCATCGACGTCTGGTCGGCCGTCAATGTGCAGCACCTGGAAAGCCTGAACGGAACGGTGGGCGCCATCACCGGCATACGCGTGCATGAAACCGTGCCGGACACGGTGCTGGACGGCGCCGATGAAATCATCCTCGTTGACGTCACGCCCGACGAGCTGATGGCGCGGCTCAAAGCCGGCAAGGTTTATATGCCGCAGCAGGCCGAGCGCGCGGCGCAGAATTTTTTCCGCAAGGGCAATTTGATCGCGCTGCGCGAGATTGCGCTCAGGCGAACGGCCGAGCATGTGGAAGACGACGTGCGCAGCTACCGCGTCGAGAAATCCATCACCCCGGTCTGGAACACCGAAGGCGCCATCCTCGCCTGCATAGGCCCGCGCGAAGGCGCCGAGCAGACGGTGCGCGCGGCGGCGCGCCTGGCCGGCCAGCTCAATGTGCGCTGGCATGCGGCCTATGTGGAAACGCCGCGCCTGCAGCTGCTGGAGGTCGCCAGCCGCGACCGCATCCTGGCCGTGATCCAGCTGGCCGAAGAGCTGGGCGCGGCCACGGCGGTGCTGACGGGCGGTGATGCCGCCGCCGCGCTGGTGGGCGAGGCGCAGCGGCTCAATTGCGCGACGCTGGTGGTGGGGCGGCCGCAGCTGCCGGGCTGGCGCGCCCTGTGGAGCGGCCCGAGCATGACGCGCCGGCTGGCCGTGCTGGCGCCCACGCTGGACATTGTGGAGGTGGGCCACGCCGACAGCGCGCGGCGGCTGGCGCGCGCGGTGCAGCGCTCGGCCGATGACGACGAGGCCGCGGCCTGGCGCGGCAAGCTGGCCGGTTATGGCTGGGCGGCGGCCGCCAGTGCGGTCATCACCGTTCTGGCCCACCCCTTGCTGAATTTTTTTGACCTGGCCAACATCGTCATGCTCTTCCTGCTGGGCACGGTGCTGGTGGCGCTGAAGTTCGGGCGCGGGCCGGCGGCGCTGGCCGCCTTCCTGAACGTTGCGGCCTTTGATTACTTCTTTGTCGCGCCGCGCCTGTCTTTTGCCGTCAGCGACGTGCAGTACCTGGTGACCTTCGGCGTGATGCTTGTGGTGGGCCTGCTGACCGGCCAGCTCACGGCGGGCCTGCGTTTCCAGGCGCGCATCGCGGCCAGCCGCGAGCGCCGGGCGCAGTCGCTGTTTGAGCTCACGCGCGACCTGTCGGCGGCCTTGCTGAGCGAGCAGGTCGTGGAACTCGGCGAGGCGGCCGCGCGGCGCAACTTCGGCGGGCAGGCGCTGGTGCTGGCGACCGACGGCCACGACCAGCTGCTGCCGCCTGAAACACCACCCGGGGATTTCGACGCCAGCGTGGCCGACTGGGTGTTTCGCAACGAACAGCCGGCCGGGCTGGCCACGGCCACGCTGTCGGCCCAGGCCTGGCACTACCTGCCGCTCAAGGCGCCCATGCGGGTGCGCGGTGTGCTGGCTGTCAAGCCGGCGCAGGCGCGCTGGCTGCTGATTCCCGAACAGGTGCAGCAGCTGGAAACGCTGGCGCGCCAGGTGGCGATCGCTTTGGAGCGTGTGCACTATGTGGACGTGGCCCAGCAGGCGGTGGTGCAGATGGAGTCGGAAAAACTGCGCAACATGCTGCTGGCCGCGATTTCGCACGATGTGCGCACGCCACTGACCGCGCTGACGGGCCTGGCCGATTCACTGCAGCGCATGGCGCCGCCGCTCAGCGATGAGCAGTCGCAGGCGGCGCGCGCCATTGCCGGCGAGGCGCGCCATCTGAGCGCGCTGGTCAACAACCTGCTGGACATGGCGCGGCTGCAAAGCGGCGCGGTCAATTTGCGCAGCGACTGGCAGTCGGTCGAGGAGATCGTCGGCTCGGCAATACGCCAGGCACAGCATGCGTTGGGCGGCCGGGCCGTTGTGACGGCGCTGCCGGCCGACCTGCCGCTGGTGGAGTTTGACGCGGTGCTGATGGAGCGCGTGCTGGTCAACCTGCTGGAGAACGCCGCCAAGTACGGCCAGCCGCCCATAGAGCTCAGCGCGGAGGCGACGGAGCAGGCGTTGCGCATCACGGTGCGGGACCACGGGCCCGGCCTGCCCGCAGCGCTCAAGGGCCGCGAGCATGAGCTGTTCGAAAAGTTCACGCGCGGCGAGGCCGAGTCGGCCACGCCGGGGGTGGGCCTGGGGCTGGCGATTTGCCAGGCGGTGGTGCAGGCGCACCGCGGGCAGATCACAGCAGGCAATGCTGCGGGCGGTGGTGCAGAATTCAGCATCACCCTGCCGCGGCGCCCGCCGCCCCAGGGCCTGCCCGAAACCGCCTGATCCCCTTTTTCTTTAGCCATGTCCCATCCCGCACCCGTCGCCGTCGTCATTGAAGACGAGCCGCAGATACGCCGTTTTGTGCGCGCGGCGCTGGAGGCCGAAGGCTGGCAGGTGTTTGAAGCCGACACCGCCCAGCGCGGGCTGACCGAGGCCGGCACGCGCAAGCCCGATTTGCTGGTGTTGGACCTGGGCCTGCCTGATGGCGACGGGCTGGACGTGATTCGCGACGTGCGCGGCTGGTCCAGCGTGCCCATCGTGGTGCTGTCGGCGCGCGTGGACGAGGCCGACAAGATCGCCGCGCTGGACGCCGGCGCCGACGACTACCTGACCAAGCCCTTTGGCGTGGGCGAGTTGCTGGCCCGGGTGCGCGCCAACCTGCGCCGCCCGCGCGGGGCCGGCGCCGACGGCACGCCCGAGGAGCCGCTGTTCAGCTTCGGCGAGGTGCAGGTGGACCGCCAGGCGCGCCTGGTGCGGCGCGCCGGCGTGGAAGTGCACCTGACGCCCATCGAATACCGCCTGCTCACGGTGCTGGTCGGCCACGCCGGCCGGGTGCTGACGCACCGGCAGCTGTTGCGCGAAGTCTGGGGCCCTTCGCATGCGGGGCAAAACCATTACTTGCGCATCTACATGGGCCATTTGCGCCAGAAGCTCGAGGCCGACCCGGCCCAGCCCAAGCACCTGCTGACGGAAACGGCGGTGGGTTACCGCCTCTGGGTGGGCTGATGGGCTGAGTGGGACAATAAGCGGCGATCCGGCCGCCCAGGCCGCCCCTTAAAGTACACAGCCCATGCAAGACCCCCTCAAACCCGGCGCCGGCCCCAAACCCGTGGGCGCCGCCGTTCGCATCCCCAAAGCCGCGGCGCCGGCCGTCGCGCCGGGCGCACCCGTCGCCACCGTGCGGCTGAACAAGCGCATGGCCGAACTGGGCCTGTGCTCGCGCCGCGAGGCGGACGACTGGATCGCGCGCGGCTGGGTGCGCGTGAACGGCGCGCCGGCCGTGATGGGCCAGCCCGTGGCCGTAGACGCGCGCATCGAGGTCGACCGCCAGGCCGAGCAGCAGCAGCGCCTGCAGGTCACCATCCTGATCAACAAGCCGGTCGGCTATGTCAGCGGCCAGGCCGAGGACGGCCATGAGCCGGCGGTGGTGCTGGTGCAGCCGCAAAACCGCTGGCGCGAATGCAACAGCCATATGCGCTGGGGCCATGAACAGCTGCGCGGCCTGGCGCCGGCCGGGCGGCTGGACATCGACTCCATAGGCCTGCTGGTGCTGACACAGGACGGCCGCGTGGCGCGACAGCTGATTGGCGAGGACTCCGAAATTGAAAAGGAGTACCTGGTGCGTGTCAGCTACAGGACTGAAAGAGGGGACGAGACCACCAATGTGCAGGCCCTGTTCCCGCCCGAAAAGCTGGCCCTGCTGAACCACGGCCTGAGCCTGGACGGCCAGGCGCTGCGCCCTGCCCAGGTTTCCTGGCAAAACCCCGAACAGCTGCGGTTTGTGCTCAAAGAAGGCAAAAAGCGCCAGATTCGCCGCATGTGCGAGCAGGTGGGCCTGTTCGTGACAGGTCTCAAGCGGGTGCGCATAGGCCGGGTCAACCTGGGGCATTTGCCGGTAGGGCAGTGGCGCTACCTGGCGCCCCACGAGCGCTTCTAGGCGCCGCTCACAAAACCCTCCTGGCGTTGTTGCGACGCCTTGCCGTGCCGGTTTCGATTCGACGGTGTGCGGCCCAGGGTAGTGCGCTGTCCTACTTGGACCTGCGCCAACAGACGGCAAGGTTTGCCCGGCAAGGGCCTAAAGTGGGTGACATGGCACTTATTACCTACCTGGTCGAGGACAACGAGATCGTCCTGGAAAACCTGATCGAGGCATTGCGGGAAATCACCTCGGTGGAAGTCACGGGCCACGGGGCCACTCAGGCTGAGGCCAGCCGGTGGCTGAGCACGCATGACGGAGAGTGGAACCTGGCGATCGTCGACCTTTTCCTCAAGGAGGGCAACGGCCTGGGCGTACTGGCGGGCTGCCGCAATCGCCAGCCCTACCAGAAAGTGGTGGTGCTGAGCAATTACGCCACCGCCGACGTACGCCAGCGCGCCGCCGACCTGGGCGCCGACGCGGTGTTCGACAAATCCAGTGAGCTTGAGGACCTGTTCGCCTACTGTAGGGAGCAGACCGACCGCGAGTCGCGGCCGGAAAACCGGCAAGCCCAGCGCGCGGCCGTGCAGCGTTTGCGCGCGGCGATGGACGCCCCGCCACGGCGCTGATCGCCGGGCCTGGCGCAGGGCGGCGCGCAGCAGTTCGTGGCGCGAGGCCAGCGGGCTGACGGCCTGCGCGCCGCGCGCTTTGCCGTCCATGCCCAGCGTGAACTCCACGCGGTCAATCTGCGTGAAACCCTCGGCGACGAGTTCGCCAAAGCGCCCCTGCGACAGGGGGCTTTGATGAATGTTCTGAAATTCGTTTCCCTTGCCGGCGCGTTGATTGCCGGGGCTTTGTTGTCCGGATGCGCGCAAATGGTGGCGCAGGCCCAGGCGCAGCAGCAGGCCATTGACGAGCGCGACTGCAATCCGGGCTCGCAGTGCTACAGCTCACTGACGCCCGAGCAAAAGGTCCGGCTCGTGGCCATCAAGCAGGAGGCCGCGCAGCGCGAGAAGGACAGGCAGCTGCAGCGCGATGCCCTGCAGATGTTGCAGAACCGGGCCCAAAGAAAGTAAGCTCCAGCCACAACAACCATTGGAGGGAAGCCAGATGCGCGCTCATCGTCCTGCAGGGGGAGTTTTCACACATTCGCCGGTACGCGTGGCCGCGCTTTGCTGTCTGGCGCTGGCTGCGGGTGCCGCTCAAGCCCAGGCTGAAGCACCGGGCCAGATCACGCCGGCCGTGGCCGCGCAGATCGATGCGCTGGTCGCCGAATACGTGCCGAGCGCATTGCCCGGCCTGCAGCTCGCGGTCGGCAAGGGCGGCGCGGTGCTTTATACGCGCGGCTATGGCGCGGCCGACCTGCGCGGCGGTGTGCCCATGACGCCCACCACGCCGGTGAAGATTGGCTCTGTCACCAAGCAGCTTACGGCGGCCGCGCTACTCAAGCTGCAGGAGCAGGGCAAGCTCTCGCTGGCGGACCCGCTGTCGCGCTGGATTCCCGAGGTGCGTTACCAACCCGAGCCCAGCATTGCGCAAGTCATGCAGATGGTGTCGGGCATCCCGGGCGCCGAGAAAGACCCCGACGACCTGCTGCTGGACGGCATGCCGGCCGTGCTGCAGGAGCCGCCCATTGCCAGGGCGAAGCTGTTTGCCAACCTGCAGGCGACGGGCCTTTACGCGCCGCCGGGCACGGCTTACGACTATTCGAATGCCGGCTACACCGTGCTGGGCCGCGTGATCGAGCGCGCCAGCGGGCAGCCGCTGGAGGCCGTGTTCACGCAGCTGCTGTTCAAGCCCGCGGGCATGGCGGCCTCATACATGCTGGGTCCGCAGCCGCGGCCGGGGATCGCGGTGGGCCACTACCGTGTGAAGCCCGGTGACGCCTGGCGGGTGTGCCCCGACCTCAATTCGGGCTTTGACGCGGCGGGTGGTGTGGTCTCCACCGCTTCCGACATGGTGCGCTGGAATGGCGCGCTCAAAAGCGGGGCGGTCATCTCGGCGGCCAGCCTGGCGCGCATGCGCACGCCGGCCGCGCTGGCCGGCGGCAAGTTCGCGCCCATCGGCATGGGGCTGGCGGCGCTGGGCGGGCCGGGCAGCTACGGCGCGGCCGGACAGACGGTCAGCTTTGCCGCGGTCAACACGAGCTACGGCAGCGGCTACGACGTGGTTCTGCTGGCCAACGGCAGCAACACCATCGGCGACGCGGCCTACCCGCGCTACGCGCTGGCCGCGCGCATCCACAACGTGCTCAACCCGGGCGCGCCCGAACCTGTGCCGGTGACGTCGCCCAACCCCGATGCCATCGCGGCGGCCCCGCCGACGGAGTTGCTGGGCATGTGCAAATAGGCCCGCCGCAACATTCGCTGGCGCGCGCGGGGGCCTGCCCCCACAATCGGGCATGTCTATACCCCAGCAGCCCGGCGGCGCGCCATCTTCGCCATCTTCTTTCCCCGGCGGGCTGTTGCCTACCTGGCTGCATGTGTCCGACATCCAGGGGCTGGCGCAGCTCGCCACGCAGGCCACGCTGGGCGTCACGGGCCTGGCCGAAAGCGTGCAGGGCAATGTCTACAAGGCCGTCGCCAAACCTTTCGGCCCACTGGGTGCGAAGTTTGTGGACCGCATGCCGGGCGGCAGCGGCGTGCGCGCACGCGGCATCACCGGCCTGGTCTACGGCAGCATCAAAGGCGTGACGCGGCTGGCCGGCGGCGCGGCCAATGCGCTGTTGTCGCGTGCGGCGGTGCAGCCCGGCCAGCGCCCTTCAACGCCGCAGCGCGAGGCCATGCTGTCGGCGCTGAACGGCGTGCTCGGCGACCGGTTGCGCGAGACGGCCAACCCGCTGGCTATTGCCATGCAACTGCGCTCCGGCGGCCAGGCCTTGCTGCTGGAGCCGCAGGCGCTGGCAAAACGATTTCCAGGCGGGCCGGGCGCGACCGGCAAGCTGCTGGTGATGTTGCACGGCCTGTGCATGAACGACCTGCAGTGGAACAGCGACGCGACGGGCGCCGGCCATGGCGAGCAGCTGGCGCGCGAGCTGGGCTGCACGCCGCTCTACCTGCACTACAACACCGGCCTGCATGTCTCGGACAACGGCGAGCAGCTGGCCGGCCTGCTGCAGCGCCTCGTCAAGGCCTGGCCGCAGCCGGTGCAGGAGATCACGCTGCTGGCGCACAGCATGGGCGGCCTGGTCGCGCGCAGCGCCTGCCACCAGGCGGCCGCGGCCGGCTACAGCTGGCCGGCGCAGCTCAAGGCCCTGGTGTTCCTGGGCACGCCGCACCACGGCGCGCCTCTGGAGCGCCTGGGCAGCTGGGTGGACGGCGTGCTGGGCGGCAGCGTCGTGACCAAGCCCTTTGCCCGAATCGGCCAGGTGCGCAGCGCCGGCATCACCGACCTGCGCCACGGCAATGTGCTGCATGCCGACTGGCACGACGCGGGCCGCTTCGAACGCGGGCCCGATAGGCGCCAGCCCGTGCCCTTGCCGGCCGGCGTGGCCTGCTACACCGTGGCGGCCACTACGCTGGCGCCCGGCAAGGGGGCGATGGTGGCGGTGCGCGAGGCACTGGCGCGCAAGATGGTGGGCGACGGCCTGGTGTCGCTGGAAAGCGCGCTGGGCTTGCATGCCGAAGCGGGCCGCTGCCTGGCTTTCCCGGCCGGGAACCAGTGGATCGCGCAGGGGATGAACCACATGGAATTGCTCAGGCGGGCGGAGGTGGCGCGGCAGCTGGTGCGCTGGCTGGGCAAGCGCAGCGCCTGACTGGAACCCGACTAGAACCCGACGGTGATGGTGTGCGTCTGGCTGTTGCTGCAGGTGGCGCCGGCGCAGGTGCCTGATTGACCGGCTGCCGCCGTGCCATTGACGCTGAAGTTCTGCCCGCCGCCCGTTCCGGTGCCCGACGGTGCGCTCATCGCCAGGCTGTAGTTCACTCCCAGCAGGGTGCCGGTGCTGGGCGGGCCTATCGTCAGGGTGTAGGGCGTGTTGTAGGTGCAGCTCAGCTGGAAGTTCGAGGTGCCGGTTGCGGCTGTGCCCGTGAACGAGGTGTAGTTGATGACCAGCGGTGTGGGCGAGGAGCTGAAATAGCAGGAGTGCTGGATGCTGGCGCTCACGCCGAAGCTGGTTGCGGCCAGGATGGCACCGGTAGAACTGCCTGCGTTCGTGCTCTCGCGGACGGTGGCGGTAACGGCCAGGTCGTCGTAGATGCCGGCGGGTTTGCCGGTCTGCGAAGGAATGCGCAGGTAATACGGAAATGAAAAGGACTGGGCTGCAGCGCTGTTGGCCATGCGATACCACACCCCGCCGTTGGTGGAGGTGGTGGCTGTGACGCCCGTGCCTTCGGTCCAGATACCGGTGAAGTTATTCCGGTGGTAAATCTCATAGGTCAGGGTCTGGGTGCCGTTTTGCCGCGTCATGACTCGGCCGGCAGGTGGTTCGCCCTGGTTGACGCCGATATAAATGTAGGGCCGGGCGACGTCGGCGGTTTCACGCTGGCAGCTTCCGCTGATGGTGCCGCCGGTAATTGACACCACCGTATTGTTGACATACAGCGTGGAGAGCGGCACCGACGTGGCGACCACGCTGCAGATGACCGCATGCGCAGACCCACCCGCCACGAGCACGGCCAGAAAAAGGAACTTCAACAGAAGGTGTTTCAACGGCGTACTCCAGAACATTTCAAGGGACCCACGCGCGCAATGTCGTCCTGGGTGGTGGCGGGAGGCAGGGCTACCGCGAAGGTACAGCTTGCGCCCTCCCATTTCAAGCGCAATTGGTTTGTGGGTTRCAATCCCGTGACAAAAGCCTCGCCACGGCGGGCCACGAAGAACTCCTGCTTGTCGCCGACCAGTTCGATCTCGGCCCCGGCGGGCGCCGGCTCGCCGTCGTCAAACACGATCTTGATCAGCGCGCCGCGGCCGCTGCGCACGGGGAACCTGACGATCACGCCGGTGCGGTTGCCCGGCACCACCACCTGTTCGATGCTGTCGAGCTCGGCGCTGATGGGCAGCTCGCTCGGGTCCAGCCGGATGCTGTTGGCCTGGTAGGGCAGGAGGCGCGGCACCAGCGCCTTGCCGTCCTTGTTGGTGCGAGCCAGGATGCTGCCCTGGAAGCCCACGCCCACGTCGGCGTAGCCGGGCACCTCGACCAGCGCGAAGCTGTCCTGGATCTGGCGCGAGGCAAAGACCTGGCCGTCCATGGCCACCAGCCCGCCTTGCGCGCCCAGGCGCACGGTCTGCTGCCCTGACGAGGCGTTGATGTCCGCCGTGACCATGCCCTGGGTCCCCTGGTAGTAGAGCCCGCCCTCGGCGTAGTTTTGCGCGGTGCGCCGGCCCGCCAGCGTGCGCCAGCTCAGGCCGGTGATATCGCTCATGCCCTGGTTGGCGCTGACGTAGCCGTCGGTCTGGCCGTTGCGGTGCGAGGTGCTGGCCGACAGGGTGAACTGTTTTTCAAGCGGCACCAGCAGGCTCACGCCTACCGAGGTGGCGCTGCTCGTGCTGCCGGCCTGGCCGCTGACGCGCACCACGTTGAAGGACAGCGAGCTGCGCTCGCCGACCCGGATCGAATAGTTGGCGCTGTAGGTGTTGAGGGTGCCCTGGTCGTAGCTGCTGACCCGGGCAAAACCCAGGCCCAGGGCACCCAGGTGCTCGGACGAATAGGTGTAACTGCCCGACAGCTGGCGCCGGTACGCCAGGGCGTCCGCCTCCTGGCCTATCTGCCGGTAGCCGCGCGAGGCGCCTTCGCCGCGCAGAGTGAAACCGTGGCGCAGGCTGGAATGCTCCAGGCCAAGCAGCCATTGGCGCCCGCGGCCGAAGGTGTCGTCGCGGCTGGCGGCCACGGCGACCTGTCCCAGCAGGTTGAAGGGCAGCGCCCGTATCAGCCCCACGCCCGCGCCTTGCGTTTCGCGGCCGAACTCGCCGCGGGTCTCCAGCGTCAGGCCTTTGTTGATGCCGTAACGCCAAAGCCCCGAGCCAAAGCCCTGGCCGTAGTCGGCGTTGTTGACGCCCAGGTTCCTGCGCACGGCGCCGGCTTCGACGCTCCAGTCGCTCAGCCCTTCTTCAAGCAGTTCGGCATGGCTGAAAAAATCCTGCACCAGTACGGTCTCGCGCCCCAGCACGTCGCGCACCACGATACGGGCCTGGCCGCTGCCCGTGAGCAGCGGGAAGTTGTCGATGGCAAAGGGTCCGGTCGGCACCTGCGAGGTCTGCCGCAGCGCATCGTTGATATAGAGCTCCACGGTGCTGGGCGCGCTGGACAGGCCGGTCACCACGGGCAGGGGCTGGGCGATGAAACCCGGCGTGAACCCGAAATTGCGGCTGAGCTGCACACCGCCGAAATACACCGAACGTCCCCAACTGCCGCTGCGGGTGCTGCTGTCGCCCAGGCGCAGGGTGAGGTTGTTGTCCGGCAGGTCGCGTGTGAACGTGGTTTCCAGCCGCCGGACGTTGCGGGGCGCAAGCGGGTCGTGGCTGGTCAGGTTGCGTCCCGCGAAGGTGCTGGTCAGCACTCCCAATTGGTTGGAAACGCCGAACTCCAGCAAAGCCCCCAGATCGTGGGTGGACCCTGCGTCGCGCTGCGCGGTTCGGGTGTAGCTGAGGTCGTAATTCGCGAAAAACCCGAGGGCCGGCGTGCTGAGCGGCGGGCGCTCCGATGCGGGCTGCGCCAGGCGCGTGGCGGCAAAGGCCTGCGGCAGGAATTTGAGATCGACCGACTGGTTGGCGAAGTTGAGCTGCGCGTCAAAACCGGGTACAGCCGACAGCGGGTACCACTGCTGGCCCTGGTGTTCGAAGGGCACGGCCGTGGGGCGCCGGTTGACCCGCCACTCCTCGAAGGCATCGGCGGGCGCGTAGAGGGTGCCGCCGCGTTCGAGCAATACCCAGCTGCCCGCCTGCGCGCCGTTGACGCTGACCTCCAGCGGCAGCATGCGTATCGCCGTGGGCGTGCTTTCAATGACGCGCGCGGGTGCGGGGGCATTCGATGAGCCCAGCGAGGGTGATGCGGTCAGCTTGGGCTGGGGCAGGGCGGGGGCCGTGGTTTGAGCTGCCGTCAGGGAGCTTGCTGCAAGCAGGACACAGCCGTGGCCGGCCCGTGCCAGGGCATGGATCAGGGGGCGCAAGAAAAAGGCGGCGGTGATGCGATCTCGCATGGCTCGTGGTCGGGCAGCGGCGGGCGAGCCACCTGGCAAGGTTCGGGCTTCAGGGAAGCGCGACGTCGAAGGTTTGGGATTTGCCGTCGTCAAAACTCACGTTCAGCTGTGCCGCGCCCGGCGCGATGGCTTGCTCCGCCTTGGCGCCCATGACCTGGCGGGCGCCGGGCAGTATGTAGGTTCCGCCTTCAAACTTCGCGAGCACCTGTGCGCCGCGCTTGACCAGGATCTCGCGAACCTGCGCATAGGCCGTGCCGTTGTTGGTGCAACTGACGTTCAAGGCCTGCGCGGCGCCGCGCTCGGCCTGGCAGCTCACGTCGCGTTTGGCCGGCGGCGGGGTGATGAACACCGGCATGGACAGCGCCAGTGCAATCGGCACCTGGATGGTTTTGTCGCGCGACGCCACGGCTTCGGGCACTTCGCGCATGATCATGCGGTAGATCAGCTGGCGGCTGGCGTCAGCGGGCTTGAGCAGGGCCAGGCGCACGACCTGACGCGCGTTCGGCGCCAGCTTGATGATGGGGGGCGAAAGAATCAGGTCTTCGGTGGGCACCTGCTCGTCGGTGCCGTCCGGTTTCTGGCTCCAGGTATTCAGGTCGGCCTGCAACACCACCTCGGAGTCGCCCTCATTGGTGATGGTCACTGCCACTGCCCTGTCGCGCGGCGTCATGTAGATGCGCACCGGCGTCACGGAGAAGACCCCGGCCTGCGCAGGGGCCGCCGGCAGCAGGCTTGATGCTAACAAAATGATAGCGGCGGGCCCGCGCAGAGCGCGGAGCGAGGCGAGGCCGCACATGCCAAAGGAGAGCTTCATGCCCCCGAGCTTACCAGCCGACGCAGCACTTAAAAACTTACCAGCATTTCCAGCGGCCCGTCCGAGCCGTTGGCGTTGTAAATACGCAATGCGGTCACAGTGCCCGCGCCGGTATAAGGCGTGGCGTAGCCGGCCAGCAGGCCTGTAAAACCACCGGCACCCAGGGTATAGCGAAAGGCCCCGCCATGGGTCCCGAGGAAGGGTTTACCCGGAAATGGAGAGATGCTGACAAACTGGCCCGTGCCGCACACGACGCGCACCATGCCGTTGGTCTGTTCGCTCAGCGTTTCGCTGATGCAGACCGAAGGGCGTATGACCGGTACGGGCGATCCGCCGGGCGCCGCCGGTACCACCGCATTGGGGTCGTTCAGCGTGATGCTGACGTTGAGGAAAGCCGAACCCGTTCCCGCTGCCGCCAGGCCCGCCCACAGGCCGGCGGCGAGAGCCAAGCAGGCGCGATGGGTCAGGGTTTTCATACGGGTCACGGGTCGGGCGCGATCAGGTTTCAGTAGACGACGTAGACCGTGCGCGTCTTGTTGGTCGCGGCGCTGTTGGTGCATGCGCCGCCCAGGGTTGCGCAGTTGCCCGATTGGCCCAGTGCCATGGTCCCGGTGACGGAGTAAGCCTGGTCAACGCCGCTGCCGGTGCCGGTCGTGGCGGACAGACCCAGGGTGTAGGCCAGGTTCACGGCATTGTCTGTTACCGCATCGGTCGTGGCCGGCGTGGCGGCGTTGGTGAAACCCACCTTGTAGGGCAGGTTGTTGGTGCACTTCATGTTGAAGGTGCCGCCGGTGGCTGTGGCCGCCGTTGCCTGGAACGAGGTGTAGTTGAATACTACCGGGGCGACCGCACCGAACACGCACTTGGACGTCAGGTTGATGGTGACGGCGACGGTGGCGGAGTCGCTGGCTGCCTGCACTGGAGCGGCGACGATACTCGCCAGCGCCAGCGCGGCTGAAACAACTAGTTTTTTCATGCCGTATCTCTAAATGCGGGGGATCAATAAACGACGTAGACCGTGCGGGTCTTGTTGGTCGCGGCGCTGTTGGTACATGCGCCGCCCAGGGTTGCGCAGTTGCCAGCTTGGCCCAGTGCCATGGTGCCGGTGACGGAGTAAGCCTGGTCAACGCCGGTGCCGGTGCCGGTCGTGGCGGAAAGGCCCAGGGAGTAGGCCAGGTTCACGGCATCATCGGTCACCGCATCGGTCGTGGCCGGCGTAGCGGCGTTTGTGAAACCGACCTTGTAGGGCAGGTTGTTGGTGCACTTCATGTTGAAGGTGCCGCCGGTGGCTGTGGCCGCCGTTGCCTGGAACGAGGTGTAGTTGAACACCACCGGGGCGATTGCGCCGAACACGCACTTGGACGTCAGGTTGATGGTGACGGCAACAGTGGCGGAGTCGCTGGCTGCCTGGGCAGGGCCGGAAAGGATGGCTGCAAGACCGAGGGCGCTTACTAAAATGAGCTTTTTCATGACTGTTCTCCAGTTAAAAAACGAAACAAGGACGAGGCAAATGTGAAGGTGAATGAACTGTAACTAGATATTTCTGCAATCAGTTTATTTGTAACTGCAATAAGGCTGTTTCGTGGGTAATTTGTCACGGGAAATCGTTGAAAAGATTGGAGAAATTTCAATGTGAGCCCAAAAGGACTACACGTAACAAAGGTAAATACGACCTGAATGACGGATCTTTTCTTTAAAAGAACGAACTTGTAACCTCTTTGAAACAACTATGACCCCAACCATGCAAAAACAAACCCTTTCCTTCCAGGCCGAGGTGGCGCAGCTGCTCAAGCTGGTCACGCACTCCCTCTACTCGAACCCGGAAATCTTTTTGCGCGAGTTGATTTCCAATGCGTCGGACGCCTGCGACAAGCTGCGCTTCGAGGCGCTGAACGACGCTTCGCTCTATGAGGGCGACGCCGAACTCAAGGTGAAGGTGAGCTTCGACAAGGCAGCGAGCACGCTGACCATCACCGACAACGGCATAGGCCTGTCGCAGCAGGAGGCGATCGACAACCTGGGCACCATTGCCAAGAGCGGCACGCGCGATTTCATGGCCAAGCTATCGGGCGACCAGAAGAACGACGCGCAGCTGATAGGCCAGTTCGGCGTGGGTTTTTATTCGGGCTTTATCGTGGCCGACCGCATCACGGTGGAAAGCCGCCGCGCGGGCCTGCCGGCGGGCCAGGGCGTGCGCTGGGTCAGCGACGGCACCGGTGAGTTCGAGGTCAGCGAGATCGAGCGCGCGGAGCGCGGCACCAGCATCATCCTGCACCTGAAGGAAGACTCGCTCGACTACCTCAACGCCTGGAAGCTCAAGGGCGTGATCAACAAGTACTCCGACCACATCTCGCTGCCCATCCTGATGCAGAAAGAGGAATGGAAAGAGGGCGAGAACGACCAGCCCGGCGAGATGGTGACAACCGGCGAATGGGAAACCGTGAACCAGGCCGCGGCCCTGTGGACGCGCGCCAAGAAGGACATCACCCAGGACCAGTACGACGAGTTCTACCGCCAGCTCAGCTACGACAGCGAAGCGCCGCTGGCCACCACGCACAACCGGGTGGAAGGCTCCACCGAATACACGCAGCTGCTGTTCATCCCGGCCAAGGCGCCCATGGACATGTTCAACCGCGACAAAGCCGCAGGCGTGAAGCTCTACGTCAAGCGCGTCTTCATCATGGACGACGCCCAGGCGCTGATGCCGACCTACCTGCGCTTCGTCAAGGGCGTGGTAGATTCGTCCGACCTGCCGCTCAACGTCTCGCGCGAATTGCTGCAGGAAAGCCGCGCCGTCAAAGCCATCCGCGAAGGCTGCACCAAGCGCGTGCTGGGCATGATCGAAGACCTGGCCGCCAACGACGCTGAAAAGTTCAAGACCTTTTACGCCGAGTTCGGCGCGGTGCTCAAGGAAGGCCTGGGCGAGGATTTCGCGAATCGCGATCGTCTGGCCAAGCTGCTGCGCTTTGCCTCATCGACCACCGACACGGTGAGCGTGGGTTTTGCCGACTACAAGGCGCGCATGAAGGAGGGCCAGGACGCGATTTACTACATCACCGCCGACACGCTGGCTGCCGCGAAGAACAGCCCGCAGCTCGAAATCTTCCGCAAGAAGGGTATCGAGGTGCTGCTGATGGCCGACCGTGTCGACGAGTGGGCGCTCAACTACCTGCACGAGTTCGACGGCACGCCGCTGCAGTCGGTGGCGAAAGGCGCGGTCGACCTGGGCAAGCTGCAGGACGAGGACGAGAAGAAAGCCGCCGAAGAGGCGCAGACCCAGTTCAAGCCCATCCTCGACAAGCTCAAGGAGGCTCTGAAGGACAAGGCCAAGGACGTGCGCGCCACCACGCGCCTGGTCGACTCGCCCGCCTGCCTGGTGGTACAGGACGGCGACATGTCGACGCAACTGGCCCGCATGCTCAAGCAGGCCGGCCAGGCCGTGCCTGAAGTCAAGCCCATCCTGGAAGTCAATGCCCAGCACCCACTGGTCAAGAAGCTGGAAAGCGGCGAACACTTCGACGACCTCGCGCACATCCTGTTCGACCAGGCCCTGCTGGCCGAAGGCGGCATGCCGGGCGACCCGGCCGCTTATGTGCGGCGGGTCAACGCCTTGCTGGTGTAACAACCGGCTCACCCCAAAAAGCCCGCTGCGTGCGGGCTTTTTTTGCGGCTTGCAGGTTAAACGATGAGCGGCGCTTCCTGCATGGCCTCGGTCTGCTCTTCGAGCATGTCGACCTGCCCCTTCCAGTAGTCGCTGGAGCCGAACCACGGGAAGTTGATGGGAAAGATGGGGTCGTGCCAGCGCTGCGCCAGCCAGGCGCTGTAGTGCACCAGGCGCAGCGTGCGCAGCGCCTCCACCAGCGCCAGTTCGCGCCGGTCGAACTCGCGGAACTCCTCATAGCCGTCCACCAGGGCGCCCAGCTGCCGCGTGCTTTGCGCCCGGTCGCCGGAGACCAGCATCCACAGGTCCTGCACGGCCGGGCCGCTGCGGGCGTCGTCCAGGTCGACAAAATGGGGCCCCGCCAGCGGCAGGCCTTCGGGTGTCCACAAAATATTGCCGGGGTGGCAGTCGCCGTGCAGGCGCAGGGTTTGCACATCGCCCACGCTCTCAAACACGGTTTGCGCGACCAGCATGGCTTCGTCAAAAGCCTTGCGCCAGCGCGACTCCATGTCCAGCGGGATGTAGCCGTGGGCGCCCGGGCCTCCGCCCAGCAGGATGTCGCGCGGGGCAAAACCAAAGGTCTGCAGGTTGAGCGCCGGGCGATGGGCAAACGGCTTTGCACTGCCCACGGTGTGGATGCGCGCGAGGAAACGGCCTATCCATTCGAGCACCTCGAGGTTGTCGAGCTCGGGCCGGCGTCCGCCGCGGCTGGGCGAGACGCTGAAGCTGAAGCCGCCGAAGTGGTGCAACGTGGCGCCTTCCAACACCAGCGGGCCGACGACAGGAATCTCGGCGGCCATCAGCTCGGCTGCGAAGGCGTGCTCTTCGATGATCTGCGCGTCGCTCCACCGATCCGGCCGGTAGAACTTGGCGACCACCACGTCGCCTGCCAGATCGGCTTCGCCGACCGGGCTTTCGAGGTGCACCTGGTAGACCCGGTTTTCATAGCTGGACAGCGCCATCAGGCGGCCGTCGCCCAGCAGGCCCACGCTGGCCAGCGCGTCCAGCACGCGGTCAGGGGTCAGCGTCTCGTACGCATGCAGCACGGCGCTGGCGGGGGCTTGGCTTTTCTCGGTCATGCGTCGATTGTCGGCGCAGTTGCCGGCCCCAGCCAGCGGAGCGTGTAAACGGCTGTTCTCAGGGCCGCAGGATGTGCCCGGTGCGCGGGTCGCCCTTGCCGGCGAGCACCTCGCGGTAGACCGCCTCCAGCGATGCCTGGCCGGTATGGCGCTGGGGATTCAGCCAGGGCGGTTGGGCGCCCCTCACCTGCCGGGTGAAGTCCTGCCAGGCCTGTGCCAGCTTTTGCCCGAAGACCTCCGCACCCCATTCCGCGACACGCTTTTTGACCTGGGCCGGCGCGAAAAACAGCACCGGTTTTGGGCCCGGCAGATCACGGCTGCCACCCTTGGCCGCCAGCTCGTCGACATGGGTGCCGCCTATGGCGCAGTTGTAGCGCAGTTGCCCAAAGCGGCCGTGGATGCGCTGGCGCAGGCTCGCGTTGCCCGTGAGGTCGACATAAATGCAGGGCGTATCGGCGGCGATGCTGTCCAGCTCTTCATAGCCCAGCACGCGGCTGTAGCAGCCCAGGCTTTCACAAAAGGCCTTATTGCCTGGCGATGTCAATCCCACAACCTCCAGGCCTGACCGCCTGGCGAGCTGGAAGGCCGTGCCGTAGGCGGTCTTGCTCGATGCACTGGACAGCAGCAGGGTGGTGCCGCCGCCGAAGAAATCGTTGTCGGCCAGAAAGTCGTCGATCAGGAAAGAGGTGATGAACAGCGGGCGCAGCAGCGACTGCACATCCTCGGTGGCGGCGTCGTAAAACGGGTCCGTGCTGCAGCGCATGTACTGGTTGTAGACCACCGGCAGCGCCTGCCGGTGAGCAGCGCCGTCAAAAAAGCCCGCGGGCGTTACGCGCGCGGGCTGTGCCACCAGCTCATCGCCCATGGGGTAGTAGCCGTAAAACTTCTCGCCGACGGCGACGCCCTCGCATTGCGATTCCGTCACGACAGCGAAACCCCAGACCGGGATGCAGCCCCAGCCTTCTTCGCCGGTCGGGAAGAACTGCCAGTAATTCATGGCCTCGCCAAAGGCCGCATAGGTGATGTTGTTGGAGGTGAGCGCGAAGGATTCGATGGCTAGCCGCACCTGGCCCGGCGCCAGTGGCAGGGGCGCATCGGTTTGCCAGCGGGTTTCGGCGAGGGCGTCCTTGCGGACCTGGAAGGTGGCGATATTCATCACAGCACCGTAAATGAAACGGCCCACCGGTTCAACACCGGCGGGCCGCATTAGTGACACACCCCCGTCCAGGCTCACTGCGTGTAGCCCGTTCCCCCCTCGAGGGGGCGGCGCCTGGGGCCGGCGAAGCCGGACCCTCGGCCCCTGCTGGTGAAGTGCCCTCACTGAGTAAGCGTGGGGACGCTGCTTACTTCAGGGTGATCACAACGTCGATATTGCCGCGGGTTGCGTTGGAGTAAGGGCAAACCTGGTGGGCTGCGTCCACCAGGGCCTGGGCGGCGGCGCGGTCCATGCCGGGCAGGGTCACGTCCAGGCGCACGGCGATGCCGTAGCCGTTGGGGATCTTGCCCAGGTCAACGCTGGAGTCGATGGACACGTCGGCGGGCACGTCGATTTTCTTCATGCCGCCCACGGCCTTCATGGCGCCGATAAAGCAGGCTGCGTAGCCGGCGGCGAACAGCTGCTCGGGGTTGGTGCCGGTGCCCGAGGTGCCGGGCGAACTCAGGGTGACGTCCAGGCGGCCGTCGTCGGTCTTGGACTTGCCGTCACGGCCGCCGGTGGTGTGGGCGTGGGCGGTGTAGAGAACTTTTTCGAGCGTGGTCATAGTGGCTTCCTTTGAAGAATGCCCCGGTCAGGGGCGGGTTAAAAATCAGTGAAAGTGAAAGTGAAAGTGAAAGAGATCAGGCCGTGAGGCGCTTGCGGAAAGACTGCACTTGCTGCGTCAGCGACACGAGTTCAGGAATCGAGCACTGCGTGGCGCTCAGGATGCAGCCCGGGATCTTGGCGGCCTTGTCCTTGAGCTTGCGGCCTTCAGCCGTCAGCGTGATGTGCACGCGGCGCTCGTCCTGCACGGCACGGATGCGCGAGACCAACCCGGCCGATTCCATGCGCTTGAGCAGCGGGGTCAGCGTGCCTGAATCGAGGTACAGCCGCTCGCCGAGTTCGGACACCGTGAGGCCGTCTTGCTCCCACAGCACCAGCATCGCGAGGTACTGCGGGTAGGTCAGGCCCAGGTCTTCAAGCAGGGGCTTGTACAGCTTGGTCATCGCCAGCGAGGTGGAGTACAGCGCGAAACACAGCTGGTTGTCCAGCTGGAGCATGGCGTCTGCGGTGTCGGTTTTGTTTGGCATGGCTGAATTATAGCTCGCAATTAAATTGTGTGCAAGTTAATTTGTCGAAAGTTGTTTCAAGACCCGCTCTTGGTAGGTGCCGCCAAAAGAAAAAGGCTTCAAAACCGAAGTCTTGAAGCCTTTAGTGCTTTGCTCAGCGTGAGGCTGAGTCAGCGGGTTCGCAGGGCTTAGTAGCCGCCGCGGCCGCCGCCGCCACCGCCGTAGCCGCCGCCACCGGAACGGCCACCACCGCCGCCGCCGCCGTAGCCGCCACCGCCGGAGCGATCGCCGCCACCGCCGTAACCGCCGCCACCGCCGCCGAAGCCGCCGGTACGGGGAGGACGTGCCTCCATCGGACGGGCTTCATTCACGGTGATGCTACGGCCGCCCAGGGACTGGCCGTTCATGCCGGCGATTGCGGCTTGTGCTTCGGCATCATTGCCCATTTCGACGAAACCAAAACCTTTGGAGCGACCGGTGTCGCGTTCCATCATGACCTTGGCGCTGGTAATGGAGCCGAAGGCGCCAAAAGATTGCTGCAGGTCTTCGTCACGGACCGAGTAAGGCAGATTGCCGACGTAAAGTTTATTGCCCATGGGGACTCCTCAAAAAACACATAAAAACAAAAAGCGATGGGGTCCCGAAAGCACAACAAACCAAAAAAGTACCGCCGTAGCGCGCGAAACCTGACCGATCACCAACCGTGCGGGTGTTTGCAACCCGTACTGCTCGATTATGCGTCCAGAACGGCCAAACGCCTATTTTCTTCTTGCCCTGCCGGATTCCAGGTCTCTTGCCCCCCGACGGGGCGTCAAACAGGGGGGCGGGCAGCCAAGGGCTTTGGTTCGCCCTGCTCAAGGCGCCGGGCGCTCCCACTAAACTTGGAACCATGCAAACCCCGAGCACCGCGCGCGCCGCAAAACCACCCAAAGGCGCTGCAAAGCCCGCGCCCGCCGCGCAAGTCATTGAAGAATTGCGGCCGGGCCAGTCGATAGAGCTGCTCAAGGAGCTGCACATCCTCACGCGCGAGGGCAAGCTCAACCAGGACACCCGGCGCAAGCTCAAGCAGGTCTACCACCTCTACCAGTTCATAGAACCCCTGCTGAAGGACGTCGCGGCGCAAAAAGCCGGTTTCACGCTGGCCGACCACGGCGCCGGCAAGTCCTACCTGGGTTTTATTCTCTACGACCTGTTTTTCAATGTGGCGCACGCCGGCGAGCTTATGGCCGGCCATGTCTACGGCATAGAAACCCGCGCCGAACTCGTTGACAAATCCCGCAGCCTGGCCGCGCGCCTGGGCTTTGCGCGCATGTCCTTCCTGAATTTGACGGTGCAGGAGGCCACCACCTCGGACCAGTTGCCGCCCACGGTCGACATCGTCACCGCCCTGCATGCCTGCGACACCGCCACCGACGACGCGATTGCCTTCGGCCTGGCCAAGCAGGCGCGCCACATGGTGCTGGTGCCCTGCTGCCAGGCCGAGGTGGCCGGTGTGCTGAAAAAAAGCCGGGCCCTGTCGCTGGCCAAAACCCCGCTGGCCGAACTCTGGCGCCACCCGCTGCACACGCGCGAGTTCGGCAGCCAGATCACCAATGTGCTGCGCTGCCTGCAGCTCGAAGCCAATGGCTACCAGGTCACCGTGACCGAACTCGTGGGCTGGGAGCACTCGATGAAGAACGAACTGATCCTGGCCAGCCGCCCCGCCCAGCCGCAGGCCGGCAAGACCCGCGCGGCGCAAGCGCGTTTGCGCGAGGTGCTCGATGAACTGGGGCTGGGCGAGCTGACGGCGCGCTTCGCAGTGCAGGCTGAAACGGCCTAAACCAGGCTGCGACGTTCCGCCGCCAACTGGCGGATGTTCGCGATCAGCGCCTGCTGCGCGGGCGTGGGCGCCATGTCGGCGCGCAGCGTGAGCCCCACCAGTTCCTCGGTGCCCGCCATGCTCACGGGCAGCTGCAGCAGCACACCGCTGTCCAGCTCGGGCCGCACCGCACCCAGCGGCGAAACCCAGACCGCATCGCTTTGCAGCGTGTAGCCGCGCGCGATGGACACCGACAGCGTTTCAATCGTGCGCGCCGGCAGGGCCAGGCCGCGCGAGAGGAAAAACCCATCCGCCGTGTGGCGAATCGCCGTGCCCTGGGTGGGCAGTAGCACTGTGAAGCCCTGCAGCGCCGCCAGCACGTCGGCTTTGGCGTCATCCTGCGCCAGCAGTGGGTGGCCGGGGCGCACCGCCAGCACCAGCGGGTCGGCATACAGGTGCTCAAAACTCAGGCCCAGCATATGGGCCGGCTCGGCGAAGCGGCCTATGACCAGGTCCAGCTCGCGCTGGCGCAAGCGGGTCAGCAGCTCGGGGTTGGCTCCTGTGTGTATGCGCAGGCTGGTGTGTGCGCCTTCCTCGGCTTCGGCATCCTGGCGCAGCAGCAGTTGCGGCATCAGCCAGGGCGCCACCGTGGGCAGCACGCCTATCGCGACCACGGCATTGCCCTGGCGCCGCGTCTGCGCCACGCTCGCCACGGCCTCGCGCAGCGCGCTCACGCTGGCGCCGGCATGGCGCAAAAAGGCCTCGCCCTCGCGCGTGGGCACCGCGCCGCGGCGCCCGCGCTCAAAGAGGCGCACGGCCAGCAGGTCTTCAAGCTCTTTCAGGGTTTTGGAGACGGCCGGCTGGGTGACGGCCAGCACGTCGGCCGCTTTTTGCAGGCTGCCGTGCTGCGCCACCGCCAGGAAGCACTGCAAATGCCGGTATTTGATGCGTTCGTCGACCATGGCGCGATTTAAGCACTATTGGCCTATATCGGCCAATTTGGTTATGGATAAAGCGAAAAAAACTCAATATACATAACCATTAGGCGCGATTAAAGTCATCCCAGCGCCGGAACTCGCCTCAGAAAGCGTCCAGGCCGCCCATCTGACCCACGGAGACACCCATGAAACCCGATGACCTGAACAATAGCTTTCTCGCCCCGCGCGACTGGACCAGCCACTCGCCCCATATCTATCCTGGCTACAAATCCACCCTGCTGCGCGGCCCCAAGCAGCCGCTGGTGCCCATCAAGCAGGCGCTGGCCCAGCTCAATGCGCCGGTCTACGGTGTCGAGCAGTTCGGCCC
Organism: Polaromonas sp. P3_B1; assembly: GCF_056402935.1. Classification (NCBI taxonomy): domain Bacteria; kingdom Pseudomonadati; phylum Pseudomonadota; class Betaproteobacteria; order Burkholderiales; family Comamonadaceae; genus Polaromonas; species Polaromonas sp. P3_B1. The sequence goes on along the minus strand of NZ_JBFUGK010000035.1, from coordinate 21,047 downwards.
GCTGGACAACGACCTCACCAAAAACGCCGTCATGAACGGCGATCCGCTGGGCGAGCGCATCATCGTCACCGGTCGCGTGACCGACGAAGACGGACGGCCCGTGCGCAACACCCTGGTCGAAGTCTGGCAGGCCAACGCCGCCGGCCGTTATGTGCACAAGGTCGACCAGCACGACGCGCCGCTGGACCCCAACTTCCTGGGCGCCGGCCGTTGCATGACCGACAACGAAGGCCGCTACAGCTTCAAGACCATCAAGCCCGGCGCCTACCCCTGGGGCAACCACCCCAATGCGTGGCGCCCGCAGCACATCCACTTCTCGCTGTTCGGCGACTACTTCGCGAGCCGCCTGGTCACGCAGATGTATTTCCCCGGCGACCCGCTGCTCAGCTACGACCCCATGTACATGGGCGCGCCCGACAGCGTGCGCGAGCTGATGGTCTCCAAATTCAGCCTGGACGTGACCCAGCCCGACTACGCGCTTGGTTATGTGTTCGACATCGTGCTGCGCGGCCCGAAGGCCACGCGTTTTGAATAAGCGGCGGAAAGACACCACCATGAGCCAGCTCAAACAAACCCCATCGCAAACCGTCGGCCCTTTCTTCGCCTACGGCCTCACGCCCACGCAATACGGCTACGACCTCAAAAGCCTGTTCACGCCCGTACTGGCCCAGCCCAAGGCCAAGGGCGAACACATACGCATCACCGGCCAGGTCTTTGACGGCGCGGGCAACGCGATCATGGACGCCATGGTCGAGATTGCCCAGCCCGACGGCAGCGGCCAGCCCATCGCCTCGGTGGCCGACGCCGAAGCGCGCGGCTTCACCGGCTTTGGCCGCTGCGGCACCGGCACCCTGCCGCAAAGCCACTACGAGTTCTTCACCGTCAAGCCCGGCGTCGAGGCACCAGGCCAGGCGCCTTTCATCAATGTCTGCGTGACCATGCGCGGCCTGCTGGTGCACACCTTTACGCGCATCTACTTTGAGGATGAAGCGGAGGCGAATGCCAAGGACGCGGTGCTGGCCAGCGTGCCGGCCGCACGGCGCGCCACTTTGGTCGCTAAACGCGAGACGACGGGCGCCGGGCCGCAGTACCGCTTTGACATCCACATGCAGGGTGACAAGGAAACGGTGTTTTTCGACCTGTGAACGCGTGGGGGCTTGTGATGCCCGCGTGTGACGGGCCTGGTTTGAAAGGTCTATAAAAGCGGTTTCCCCAATGGGAGACCTGTATGACCATTGAACTCGACCATTCCATCGTTTCGGCCCGCGACAAGGTGGCCTCGGCCCGGCAGCTTGCGGAGTTGCTGGGCGTACCCTGGGCGCCCACGGCGCTGGGGCCGTTCTCCGCCGTCTATGTCAACGAAGGCCTGACGCTGGACTTTATCGACACCGACGAAGACTTTCCCGTCCAGCACTTCTGCTTTCGTGTGAGCCCGCAGGAGTTCGATGCCATCCTGGCGCGCATCCAGGCGGCCGGCATTCCCTATCGCAGCACGGTGCGCGGCCCGATGGACGGGAAGGTCGACACCCAGTTCGGCGGCAAGGGTGTTTACTGGAACGAACCCGAGGGGCACCAGTGGGAAATGCTGACCGTCAGCTATGCGCGGCAGGTGGCGTGAGCCTGTCGCACCTTTCGGGTTCCCTTCCTGTGGGTAGCTGTACTGCCCCAGGCGATCTCTTGTTCAAGTAGGGGCCGAGGAACCGGCTTTGCCGGGCCTCAGGCGCAGCGCCCCCTCGGGGGGCAGCGCAGTACACGAAGTGACAAGCGTGGGGGCTTAATCCTCGCCGTAATCGTGGTCGGGGTGGTTGACCGTACCGAGCTTCCAGTAACCCCGGCCCACAATGCGGCTGCGCTCCACACCCAGTTCTTCAATCAGTAGCCGGCGCAGGCTGCGCATAGCCGCGGCCTCACAGGCCAGATAGATGCGGGCGTCCGCGGGCAGCGCGCCGGCCTGGCGCAAGGCGGCTTCCAGCGCCTGGCCGGCCTTGTTGTTGTCGGCGCCGCGCGCCACCCAGCGGGCGTTCACCTTCGCGGCGCTTTGCAGCGGGCGTTCTTCGGCTGCGTCCACCACTTCAACCAGCACCTGTGCTTGTGCGCTCGCGGGCAAGGCGGCCAGGATGGTTTCAAACGCGGGCAGGGCGCTGTCGTCGCCTATCAGCAGGTGGACCGGCGCGTCCAGCGCGAGTTTGTAGCCGGGGCCCGGCCCCATCAAGAACAGCACCTGGCCGGTTTGCGCCTGCGCGGCCCAGGTGGATGCGGGGCCGTCGCCGTGCAGCACAAAGTCCACGTCGACCTCGTGCAGATCCGCGCGCACGGCCAGCGGCGTGTAAGTGCGCATGGACTTCGGCCTGGGGCCGTCGGGCAACGGGCGCTCCGGCTCGGTCTGGCCGGGCTCGGGAAATATCAGCTTCATATAGCAGGCCGGGTCGTTGACCTCAAAGCCTTCAAGCTCGGCGCCCTGCAGCGTGATGCGGCGCATCAGCGGGCTCAAGGTCTGCACGCGGGTGACCTGCACGCGGCGCGGCGGACGGCGTTTGCGCGGTGCGGCCTCGGGTGCAGGGGTAGCGGCCGAAGTGGAGGGTGAAGCGGGTGTGGTGGACATGTTGTCTTTCAAGAGGAGGGACCGCGCATTGGCTGCCGTTTGGCCCTCAGGTTTCTTATTGAGAATAATTATCATCTGACGGCAATGTCCGTTGCAGGGCAAGGGCAAAGCAAGCAGCCGTCCTACCCGGCGGCGCCGGACGAGTGCAGTAAAGTAAGCCCAAGCGGTGCCCGGGTGCTTGCCCCTGCGGCCGCCGCTTCCCTCCCCACTTCCCCCTGGCGCTTACCTATACCTATATCTATGACAACTTTCGGAACCCCCTTGTCCCCCCATGCCACCAAAGTCATGCTGCTCGGCTCCGGCGAGCTGGGCAAAGAGGTGTTGATTGCGCTGCAGCGACTGGGCGTGGAGACGATTGCCACCGACCGTTATGAAAACGCGCCGGGCCAGCAGGTGGCCCACCATGCGCGCACCATCACCATGAGCGATCCGGCCCAGCTCAAGGCCCTGATTGAAAAAGAAAAACCCGACCTGGTGGTGCCCGAGATCGAGGCGATCGCCACGGCCATGCTCGAAGAGCTCGAAGCTGCCGGCACGGTGCGTGTGATCCCCACGGCCCGCGCCGCGCGCCTGACCATGGACCGCGAAGGCATACGCCGCCTGGCCGCCGAAACTTTAGGCCTGCCGACCAGCCCCTATGTGTTCTGCGATTCGCTGGAAGAGCTGCAGGCCGCGATCGATTCCACCACCGGCTACCCCTGCATCGTCAAGCCGGTCATGAGCTCCTCGGGCAAGGGCCAGAGCAAGATCTCCGGCCCCGCCGACGTGAAAAAAGCCTGGGACTACGCCATGGCCGGCGGCCGCGTGAGCCACGGCCGCGTGATCGTCGAGGGATTTATCGACTTTGACTACGAAATCACCCAGCTCACCGTGCGTGCTATGGGTGCCGACGGAAAAATTGAAACCCATTTCTGCGAGCCCATAGGCCACGTGCAGGTCAGCGGCGACTATGTGGAAAGCTGGCAACCGCACCCCATGCGGCCGGCCGCGCTGCAAAAATGCCGCGAGATCTGCAAGGCCGTGACCGACAACCTGGGCGGCCAGGGCCTGTTCGGTGTCGAGCTGTTCGTCAAGGGCGAGGACGTCTGGTTCAGCGAAGTGAGCCCGCGCCCGCACGACACCGGCATGGTGACCCTATGCACGCAGTGGCAGAACGAATTCGAGCTGCATGCGCGCGCCATCCTGGGCCTGCCGGTCAACACCGCGCTCAAGAGCCCGGGCGCCAGCGCCGTGATTTACGGCGGCGTCGATGCCCAGGGCATCGTCTTCGACGGCGTGGCCGAGGCGCTGCGCGTGCCCAACTCCGACATCCGCCTCTTCGGCAAGCCTGAGAGTTTTGTGAAACGCCGCATGGGCGTGGCCCTGGCCTTTGATGCCGACGTCGAAACCGCGCGCATCAACGCCAAAACCGCCGCGGCCCTGGTCCGGCCGCGCAAGGCCGGCTGAAAGAAGCTTTCCACGGATGAATATCGGCGATCTTCATCTCCTGGAGGACTCCGCCTGGCGGGTGTTGTTCTCGGCCGTCGTGGCCGTGGTGCTGGCCCTGGTGGTGCACCGCGTCGGCGCCGCGGTGATCTGGCGCCTCACCCGCAACCTGCCCATCTCCAGCGCGGTGGCGCGCCGCAGCTGGCGGCCCTCGCGTTTCGCCTTGCCCTTGATCGCCCTGCAGGCCGTCTGGCAGGCCGCGCCCGATGCACTGCCGCTGATCTACCAGGTGCGTCACGGCAATGCCCTGCTGCTGCTGGCCACCCTGACCTGGCTGGCGCTGCGCGCCATCGGCGGCGTGGCGCAGGGCGTGATCGGCCAACATTCGGTCGAGGTCGAAGACAACCTCAATGCGCGCCGCATCCACACCCAGACGCGGCTGCTGGCGCGCACCGCCGGCTTTATGGTGCTGGTCGCCGGCCTGTCATTGATGCTGATGACCTTCCCGGGCGCGCGCCAGTTGGGCGCCAGCCTGCTGGCCTCGGCCGGCGTGATCGGCATCGTGGCCGGTATCGCGGCGCGGCCGGTGTTCAGCAACCTGATCGCCGGCCTGCAGCTGGCGCTGGCCCAGCCGCTGCGCATCGACGATGTGCTCATCGTGCAAGGCGAGTGGGGTCGCGTCGAGGAAATTACCGGCACCTATGTGGTGCTCAAGATCTGGGATGAGCGGCGCATGATCATCCCGCTGCAGTGGTTCATCGAAAACCCTTTCCAGAACTGGACGCGCAACAGCGCGCAGATCATAGGCACGGTGTTTCTGTGGGTGGACTACCGCATGCCGCTGGAGCCGCTGCGCCAGGCCGCGCGCCGCGCCTGCGAAGCCGCGCCCGAATGGGACAAGCGTTTGTGCCTGTTGCAGGTGGTGGAAGCCGGCGAGCGCAGCATGCAGCTGCGCCTGCTCGTCACCTCGGGCAACTCCGGCCTCAACTGGGATCTGCGCTGCAAGGTGCGCGAGGCGCTGGTGGACTTCATGCAGCGTGAATACCCGCAGTTCCTGCCGACGATGCGGGCCGAAATCATGCAAGCCGGCGAAAGCTCCCAGGGCGAGCAAAGCCCCGGCGAACTACCCGCGAAAGCCTGAGCCCGGGCCTCTTCAGGCCGCGGCGTCCAGGCAGCCGGCAAACACCGCGCTGCTGACCAGCTCGAACTCCTTGGCCTCGGGCAACTGGTAGTGCCACCACTCCATGGGGTGGTGCACAAAGCCGGCCTCCAGCATGATGGTCAGCAGCTTCATCCGGTTGAGCTGCACCGCGGCCGAAAGGTCGGCGTAGAAGTGGTGCGAGGCTGGCGTCATGGTGTCGACCGGCGTGCCCATGTCCAGCTCATGGCCCTGCGCGTCCAGCAGGGTCAGGTCGACCGCCACGCCGCGCGTGTGGTTGGAGCCCTTGGCCGGGTCGGCCACATAACCCGGCACCGGCAGCACCGCCCACAGCGCCTCCTGTGCCTCATGCGGGCGGAAGGCGTCAAAAATCTTGAGCTTGTAGCCGAAGCCGCGCGCGCCCGCCACCGCGCGGCGCAGGCAGGCCTCGGCCTCGGGATGCAGAAAGCAGAGCTTGTGGCCGTAGATCACCTGGCCGGTGAAGTTGTCGGGTCGCGCGTACATCATGTCGATGACGACATCGTGCGTGGCTTCCCGGATCTGGACGAGGGGCGCTGGGGTCATGGCCCGGTTTACTGGAAAGCCACTTCCGAAAAACTGCGCAGCTTGCGGCTGTGCAGCTGCGTGATGCCCTCGGCGCGCAGCAGCTCGATGGCGCGTATGCCGATGCGCAGGTGCTGGTCCACGCGCTCGCGGTAGAAGTGATTGGCCATGCCGGGCAGCTTGATCTCGCCGTGCAGCGGCTTGTCGCTCACGCACAGCAGGGTGCCGTAGGGCACGCGAAAGCGAAAGCCATTGGCGGCAATCGTCGCGCTTTCCATGTCCAGCGCCACCGCGCGGCTCTGGCTGAAGCGCCGCTGCGGCTGGTTGCCCGGCAGCAGCTCCCAGTTGCGGTTGTCGGTGGAGGCCACGGTGCCGGTGCGCATGATGCGCTTGAGGTCGGGCCCGACCGCATGGGTCACGTCGGCCACGGCTTTTTCGAGCGCAACCTGGATTTCGGCCAGCGCCGGAATCGGCACCCACAGCGGCAGTTCCTCGTCCAGCACGTGGTCTTCGCGCACATAACCGTGGGCCAGCACGTAGTCGCCCAGCTGCTGGCTGTTGCGCAGGCCGGCGCAGTGGCCCAGCATGACCCAGGCGTGCGGGCGCAGCACGGCGATGTGATCGGTGATGTTCTTGGCGTTGGCCGGGCCCACGCCGATGTTGACCATGGTGATGCCGCTGTGGTCGGCGCGCAGCAGGTGGTAGCCCGGCATCTGCGGCAGGCGCGGCGGCGGAACGCCGAGGTCGTCGCCCTCGGCGGCGGGCAGGCCGGTGCGCCGGGTCACCACATTGCCGGGTTCGATGAAGGCGATGTATTCGCTGTTGGGGTCTGCCATGGCCTCATGGCCCAGGCGCACGAACTCGTCGATATAAAACTGGTAGTTGGTGAACAGCACGAAGTTCTGGAACCAATGCGGCGAGGTGCCGGTGTAGTGGCGCAGGCGCTGCAGCGAATAGTCGACGCGCGCCGCGGTGAACAGTGCCAGCGGCTGCGGCTCGCCGGGCAGGGGCTCATAGGTGCCGTTGGCGATGCCGTCGTCCATCGCGCTCAGGTCGGGCAGGTCGAACACGTCGCGCATCAGCATGCGGCGCGCCGCCGTCATGCTGCCTTCGATGTGGTCGTTCTCCGCGAACGAAAAGTGAATCGGTATCGGCTGCGCGCTGGTGCCGACTTCGAGCTCCACGTCGTGGTTCTGCATCAGCAGGCGGAACTGCTCGAGGTAGTAGTTGCCAAAAAGGTCGGGCCGCGTCAGCGTGGTCTCAAAGCGGCCGGGCCCGGCCACAAAACCGAAGCTCAGCTGCGCAATGTCGGGCGTCTCCAGGATGGCGCGCGCCACCGTGTCGGTGTGTATGCGCACAAAGGGGTAGCAGGCGCGCACATGGCCTGGCAGGGTCTCCCCGGCCACGTAACGCTGCATCGCGTCGCGCAAATGGGAGATCTGCTGGTCGTAAATCGCGCGGACCTGGGCCAGCGCGGCGGCCGGGTCGCTGTAGCGGGTGGGGGCGATGAAGGGTGGGAGATAGGGCATGCCGCCATTGTGCGGCAACTCTTTGGAGGATGTTCTTCATCGCCAGACCCTAGAATGCATCGATGAACCCATCCAAGCCCATCGGGCAACTCTTTGGGCCGCTGCGTGCGATGCTGGGCGCTCTCTTCGTGGCACTGTGCCTTCAGGCCCACGCCCAGGCCCCGGCGCCGGCTCGCGGCGCCACGCCCGCTGCGCCGGCCCAGATCTCCCGTGACGCCCAGCGCGCCTACGAAACCACACGCGACAAGCTGGTGCAGATACGCACCCTGCTGCGCAACTCCAACACCCAGGCCAGCGTGGGCTCGGGCTTTTTTGTCTCGGCCAACGGGCTCATCATCACCAACTTCCATGTGGCCAGCCAGCTCGCGCTGGAGCCCGAACGCTACCGCGGCGTCTATGTGCCGGTGGACGGCAAGGAGGCCGATGTCGAGCTGCTGGCGTTTGACGTGCGCAACGACCTGGCCCTGCTGCGCGTGAAGACGCCCGCCACGGGCATGCCGCAGCTGTCTTTTCGAGGGGCTGAGCGCCCGCTGGCGCGCGGCGAGCGCATCTATTCGCTGGGCAACCCGCTGGATATCGGCTTTGCCGTGACCGAGGGCACTTACAACGGCCTGGTGCAGCGCAGCTTCTACCCGCGCATCTTCTTCGGCGGCGCGCTCAACCCCGGCATGAGCGGCGGCCCCGCGCTTGACGACGCGGGCCAGGTGGTCGGTGTCAATGTCTCCAAGCGGCTGGACGGCGACTTGCTGAGCTTTTTGATTCCCGCCGAATTCGCCCAGGCCCTGCTGGCCAAGGCCGCCTCGGCCCAGCCCATCACCAAGCCCGCGCATGCCGAGGTTGCGCGCCAGCTCGGCGAGCACCAGGCCCTGCTGACGCAGCGCTTTACCGCCGCGCCGCTGACCGCGCAAAAGCACGGCGGCTACAGCGTGCCGGTGCCTGACGACGCGCTGGCCCGCTGCTGGGGCCGAGGGCGCGAGCCCGACTTCAAGGCCTTCGACCTGGAACGCACCGACTGCCAGATCGACAGCCATGTGTACGCCGGCGATTTCAACACCGGCTACATACGCCTGCGCTACGAGGCCTACAACGCACCCAAGCTCGGGCCGCTGCGCTTTTCCGCGATGTATTCGCAAAGTTTTGGCAATGAATACTTCGCCACACGCGGCTCGCGCAAGGCCACACCCGCCGAGTGTTCCGAGCGCTTTATTGAAACCGGCGGCATGCCCATGCGGGCCGTGGTCTGCATGAGCGCCTACCGCAAGCTGCCGGGGCTTTACGACGTGTCGGTGCTGACCATGTCGGTCAATCAGTCCACACGCGGTGTGCAGGGGCGCATGGACGCGCAGGGCGTGAGTTTCGACAACGGCCTCAAGCTGGTCGCGCATTACCTGGCCGGCTTCAAGTGGGAGGCCGCCAAATGAGCGCCGCTCCCATCCTGGGCCTGCTGCAGGCCACCGACCGAACCGGCGCCATGGTCGGCCGCCTTGAGGTTCGGCACTGGCCCGTCACCGTGGGCCGAGCGCTCACGGCCGACCTGGTGCTGGACGACAGCCATGTGGCCGGTGAACACCTGCGCATCAACCGCACGCCCGAGGACGGCGTCACCGTGCAGGTGCTGGACAGCGTCAACGGCGTGGCGCTGGGCCGCGCCCGGCACGGGCGCGATGCGCAATTCAACTGGCCGGCCGGCGAAGCGCTGGCGCTGGGCCGCCTCAAGCTGGGCCTGCGCCTGGCCGAGGAGCCGGTGGCGGCCGAGGAGCTGCTGCCGCATTTCCCCTGGCGCACCACCGGCTGGACGCTGCTGGCCCTGGCCGGCATGCTCGCCCTGGTGCTGATCCAGTCCTGGCTCACGCTGACCGAGCCTTCGCAGTTCGCGCGGCAGCTGCCCGGCCTGCTGGGCTGGGTGGTGCTGGCGTTCGCTGTCTGGGCGGGGCTGTGGGCCCTGGCCACCAAGCTGTTCACCGGCCACCTGCAGTTCTGGCGCCATGTGCGCATCGCCTGCTTCAGTTCGCTCGCGGTGCAGGCGGTGTCCACCCTGGCCGGCCTGCTGGCTTTTATGTTCTCCCTCGAAAGCCTGTCGCGTTTTGAGGGGCTCATGCTGCTGCTGGGCGTCGCGGCCACCATCTATGTGCACCTCACGGTCATCGCTCCGCAGCGGCGCCGGGGCGTCGCCTTGCTGATGGCTGGCATCGCCGTGCTCGGAACGGTCGCCCTGCTGGGCACCACCTGGCTGCAGAACAAGCGCCTGTCCAACAAGCTGTACATGTCCACCATTTACCCGCCCTCGCTGCGTGTGGCGCCCGCGGTGCCGGTGCCGCAGTTTCTGGATGAGGCGGGGTCGATTCGCAAGCGGCTGGATGAGCGGCTCAAAGATCGTGAGCCGGACTCGGATACGCCGGAGGATCCGGACGCGGACTGATATTGTTTTCGTAACCCAGGCCCTCACACCGTTCGGGCTGAGCTTGTCGAAGCCTCTGCACCATTGGAGCCGGGGCTTTTGGATCCGCTCTGCTTGAGCCGGCCCTTCGACAAGCTCAGGGCGAACGGTCGTTAAGTCTCCAGCGTTATTTGCCGACCGGCTCCCGCATGGTCACAAACTCTTCCGCGACGGTCGGGTGGATCCCAATCGTGCTGTCAAAAATCGCCTTGGTCGCGCCGGCCTTCATGGCCACGGCAAAACCCTGGACAATCTCGCCGGCGTCCGGGCCCACCATGTGCAGGCCCACCACGCGGTCGGTGGCGTCCTCGACCAGCAGCTTCATCAGCGTGCGCTCGGTGCTGCCGCTCAGGGTGTGCTTGAGCGCCTTGAAGTCGGCGCGGAAGACTGTGACCTTGCCGAATTTGGCGCGTGCGTCGGTCTCTGAATAACCGACGGTGCCGATGTTGGGGTGGGTGAAGACGGCGGTCGGCACAAATTCATAACTCATGTTGCGCGGCTTCTTGCCGGCGGCCGGACCGAAGAGCTGGTCCACCACCACCATGGCTTCACCCAGCGCCACCGGCGTCAGCTGCAGGCGCGCCGTCACGTCGCCCAGCGCGTAGATGGAGGGCACCGAGGTCTGGTAGTGCTCGTTGACCTGAATCGCGCCGGCCGCATTCACCGCCACACCCACGGTTTCCAGGCCTATGCCGTTCGCATTCGGTATGCGGCCGGTGGCGTAGAGCACCGCATCCACCTCCAGGCCGGTGCCGCCACCCTTGAATTCAATCTGCAGGCCGGTATCCGTCTTGGTGATGGACGCCACTTCGCTGCCCAGCTTCAGCGTGATGCCGGTCTTGCCCATCTCGGCCGCGATAAAGCGGCGCACGTCCTCGTCAAAACCCGTGAGCAGCATGTCGCGGCGGTGCACCTGCGTCACTTCCGAGCCCAGGCCGTTGAAGATGGAGGCAAACTCGCAGGCGATGTAGCCGCCGCCCACCACCATCAGGCGTTTGGGGAAAGGGCTGAGGTCGAACATGTGGTCTGACGTCAGCACATGCTCGCGGCCCGGCAGCGCCGGCACGGTGGGAGTGCCGCCGGTGGAGACCAGGATGTGTTTGGCCGTGAACTTCTGGTCGTCGACTTCTATGGTGTGCTCGTCAAGCAGCCGGGCCCAGCCCTTGATGATCTTCACGCCCGCGCTTTCGAGCAACTGCGTATAGATGCCATTGAGCCGTGAGATTTCCCGCGCGCGGTTGGCCTTCAGGATGTCCCAGTCGAACTTCGGCGCTTCGCCCACCCAGCCGAAGCCGTGCGATTCTTCAAAACTGTCGCCGTAGTGGGCGGCGTAGCTGTAGAGCTTTTTCGGGATGCAACCCACGTTCACGCAGGTGCCGCCCATGGCCGCGACTTCGGCCAGGCCCACGCGCGCGCCGCGCTGGGCCGACATGCGCGCGGCGCGCACGCCGCCGCTGCCGCCGCCGATCACAAAAAGGTCAAAGTCAAAATTCTGCATACGCTGTATTCCTGGTTTTTCTGTCTGGCTGTTTGACCGCCTCATTGCCTGGTGGTCAGGACTGGAACTCCCTCAGTTCCTGTTTCATCCACTCGATGAACACCCGGGTGCGCGTGGGCAGCAGCCTTGCGTGGGGGTAGACCACGTTGATGGGCCGAGGCGGGGGTTCGAAATCCTCCAGCACGGTGCGCAGCTGTTTGGTCTGCAAGAACGGCGCCACCTGGTAGGAGAAAAACGAACCGAAACCCGCGCCCGACGCGCACGCCGCCACGGCCGGCGCAATCTGGTTGAACTCCAGATTACCACTGACCGCAAGACGCAGCGGCCGGCCCTGGTCATTGAACGGGCCCCATGTGGGGGAATGGTCGGTCACGCGCACGCAGTTGGCCTTGAGCAGCTCTTTCGGGTGTTTGGGCACGCCATGGCGGCGCAGCCAGGCCGGGCTGGCCACCACCAGGCGGCGTATCTGGCCCACCTTCTGCGCCACCAGGCTGGAGTCCTCGGGTTCGCCTATGCGTATGCCCACGTCTATGCCTTCTTCCAGCAGGTTGACCACACGGTCCAGCAGCACCATGGAGCAGCGCATCTTCTCGTGCTGCTGCACAAAACGCGTGACGGCGGGCGCCACATGCATTTGCCCGAACAGCATGGGCGCGGTGATGGTCAGGTGGCCCGCAGGCTCGGCCGCATCGGCGGAAAGCGCCGCCTCGGCATCGGCCAGCGCGGCCAGCAGCTGGCGGCAGCTCTCCAGGTGGCGCCTGCCTTCCTCTGTCAGCGAAATGCGCCGCGTCGTGCGGTTGAAAAGCCGCACGCCCAGCTGCGCTTCGAAGCCGGCCAGCGTGCGCACCATGGCCGGCAGGGATGACTCCATGACTTGGGCCGCGGCCGTGAGGCTGCCTTGTTCGGCAATGTGAATAAAGGCCTGCATGGCTTTGAGTTTGTCCATGGGCGGGATGCTACGCCTGTGGCGGCCATTAATCCAGTTAATGGATTAGTTAAATACGAAAAAGGCCATTTATTCAGGATAACGGTTCAAACAGAATCCATCCCAGAGATTTCTTCTTGCCTGCAACCCACCGAAAGCCCACCATGAGCACACCCTCCGCCAAAGCCCAGCCCGCGCAGCCCATACGCCTGTACCGCGTCGCCATCTCCGGCCACTCGCACCGGGTGGAGCTCTTCCTCTCGCTGCTGGGCCTGCCCTTCGAGCGCATCGAGATCGACCTGGCCGCCAAGGGGCACAAGACGCCGGCCTTTCTGGCCATGAACGCCTTCGGCCAGGTCCCGGTGATCCAGGATGGTGACATCACGCTGGCCGATTCGAATGCCATCCTGGTCTACCTCAATGCGCGTTACGCGCCGGATGCTGAGCAGTGGTTGCCGCGCGACCCCTTGGCCGCGGCGTCGGTGCAGCGCTGGTTGTCGGTGGCAGCGGGGCAACTCGCCTATGGTCCAGCGGCCGCGCGTGTCGTCCAGCTGTTCAAGCGCCCCGAAAACCCCGAAGCCATTGAGCGCGCACACGCGCTGTTCGCGGTGATGGAGCAGCAAGTGGGCCAGTCGGCTTTTCTCGCGGGCAGCACGCCCACGTTGGCCGACATCGCCAACTACAGCTATTCGGCGCATGCGCCCGAGGGCAAGGTCTCGCTGGAAGCCTACCCGCGGATACGCGCCTGGCTGGCTCGCATCGAGGCCTTGCCGCGCTTTGTGCCCATGGTCAGGACACCGATTGGGTTGGCCGCATGAACGCCCCGGCTTTTCATGAAGGCGAACGTGCCGCGCAGGCGCGCGTGGGAGCGGCCGTGCGCGAGCGCATGGCGGAAATCGGCCCGCGCGTGATCCGCGACTTCATGCCCGACCAGCACCGCGAGTTCTTTGAACAACTGCCCTTCGTCATCGCCGGCACGGTGGATGCTGACGGCCAGCCTTGGGCCTCGGTGCTGGCCCAGCCGCCGGGTTTTATCCATTCACCCGATGCGCGCCATTTGACTTTGCATGCACAGCCGCTGGCCGGCGACCCTCTGCAAGGCACGCTGGTTGACGGCGCAGCGATAGGCCTGCTCGGCATAGAGCCGCACACACGCCGGCGCAACCGCATGAACGGCACGGTCCGCGGTGTCAATGCCGAAGGCTTTGCGGTGGAGCTGAGCCAGAGCTTTGGCAACTGCCCCAAATACATCCAGGCGCGCGAGCCGGTCTATGTGGAGCGTCCCGCATCGGAAGCGGGGCCGGTGGTACACGAGTCTGCGCAGCTCGACGACGACGCGCGCCGCATCATCGTGCAGGCAGACACCCTGTTCATCGCCACTGCGTATGCAGGCGACAAGGCCCAGGCCGGCCGCGCCGGCGGTGTGGACGTCTCGCATCGCGGCGGCAAGCCCGGCTTTGTGCGCGTCGAAGCCGACGGCACGCTGACGGTGCCGGACTTTGTCGGCAACTACTTCTTCAACACCCTGGGCAACCTGGTGGTGAACCCGCGCGCCGGCCTGCTGTTCATCGACTTCGACACCGGCGATTTGCTCTACCTGGCAGTCACGGCCGACATCATCTGGGACGGCCCCGAGGTGGATGCTTTTGCCGGCGCGCAGCGCCTGATGCGATTCAAGGTGCAGTCCATGCGCCTCGTCGAATCTTCCTTGCCGCTGCGTTGGGGTGAGGCGGAGTTGTCGCCTGTGCTGGAAGCGACGGGCGCCTGGGTTGATTGATATGTGTATAAGTCGCCAGAAGTCTTACTGCCGTTCGCCCTGAGCTTGTCGAAGGGCTTCGACAAGCTCAGCCCGAACGGTTGCTGTTCTGCATGGCGAAAACTCAACAAGTGTCATATGCAGGCTTCAACCAATCGCTTCGAGCGCCAGTTCGCGCTCCAGCCAGGCGCGGAATTTCTGCACCGCCGGCCGTTCCGCGCTGTGGGCCGAGGTGATGATGCGGTAGCCCAGGCCGTCCACCGTCTGGCCCGGCAAGACCACCGTGAGCTGGCCGCCGCGCAGCAGCGGCAGCACCAGCGGCGTGCGGCCTATGGCGATGCCGCCACCCTGCACGGCCGCGTTCAGCACATGCTCGTACTGCGAAAAATACAGGCAGGGCTGCTGCGCCGATTGTTTTAAACCCAGGCGCTGATACCAGTCCGGCCACGACATCCAGGGGAAACGTGTGGCCGGGTCGTAATACACCAGCAGCGGTGTGCGCGCGATGTCAGCCGCTGAACGGATGCGCTCCGCGACGGCCGGCGCCGCGACCAGCAAGGCCTGCTCCTGCAGCAAGGGCGGCGGGTCTTCGCCACCCGGCACGACGGGATAAAGCCGCACGGCCAGGTCCATGCCCTCACGCTCCAGGTTGACGCGCGCTTCCGAGGCGTCGACACGCACGTCGATGGCCGGCTCCAGTTGCTGGAATTTCGCCAGCTTGGGCGCCAGCCACAGCGCTGCAAAAGAGGGCGTGGTGGTGACCGCCACCGACACCCTGTCCACCGCCAGCAGGCGGTCCACGGCCGAGGCCAACTGCCCCAGTGCCGCGCGCGCCGCCTCATACAGCTCGCGTCCTTGCGGCGTGAGGCTCAAACCTTTTCCGCCGCGCAGGAACAGCGGCGCGCCCAGCGCGTCCTCCAGGCTTTTGACCTGCTTGCTGACCGCCGATTGCGTGATGCACAGCTCCTCGGCCGCCGCGGTAAAGCTCAGGTGGCGCGCCGCGGATTCAAAGCCGCGTATCGCGTCCAGCGACATGGCGCGCAGTGCGTGGGAAGAGGATGGGTTCAGCATGGCATGAACAACATGAGTGAAAGGAATACCCCGGATGACAAACCATCCGGCCGCTGGGGCCGGTTCCAAAGAAGAATCAAACCACACTTTCCAAGGAGTCCGCCATGCATGCCCCCCAAATCCCGCAAACCCCGCTCAAGCTCGGGCCCATCCCGGAGCGCTTTCGACTGCCGCGCGGCCAGGCCCTGGCCTGCACCGCTGGTTGCCTGTGGATCACCAGCGACGCTTTAGCTGGACTTCGCGACAGCGACATCGTGCTGGAAAGCGGCCAGTCTTTTGTCACGCCACAAGCCGCAACTTATTTTGTCGGCGCGCCACGCGGCAGCGGCGTGCTGTCGTTCTTGCCCGCAACCCTGCTGGAGACCGCATGCTGATAGAAACCGGACGCCACGGCCAACACATGGTGCTTACCCTGAACCGGCCCGAAAAACTCAATGCCCTGAGCTATGCCTTGATCGACGAACTCATGGACAGGCTGGATGCGCTGGAACGCGACGACAGCGTGCGCTGCCTGGTGCTGACGGGGCAGGGCAACAAGGCCTTCAGTGCGGGCGCCGACATCGCGGGCTTCGCGCCGGACATTGCCATGTCTCCAGAAGTAGCGCATCGCAACTTTGTGATGCGCGGCCAGGCCATGACGCGCCGCATCGAAAACTACCCCAAGCCCATCATCGCAGCCGTCAACGGCATCGCCTTTGGCGGCGGCTGCGAAACCATGGAGGCCTGCAGCCTTGCAATTGCAGCGGAACACGCCAGCTTCGCCAAGCCCGAAATCCGCCTCGGCTTCCCACCGCCGTTTGGCGGCACACAGCGCCTGCCGCGCCACATAGGCCGCAAGCGCGCCAATGAAATGATCCTCACCGGCGACGCCATCAGCGCGGAGGAAGCGCTGCTGATAGGCCTCATCAACCACGTGGTGCCGGCCCATGAGCTGCTGCCGGCCTGTTTGCGCATGGCCGACCGCATCGCCGAAAACCCCGCCGTGGCGGTGACGGCCTCACTGCGCGCCGTGACGCGCGGCCTGAATGTCTCCATCGACGAAGGCCTGGCGATTGAGGCCGCGCAGTTCATGGTCGCGGCGGCTTCGCGCGATGCGCGCGAGGGAACGGCTGCGTTTGTGGAGAAGCGGCCCGCGGTGTTTGAGCACCGCTGAGCCGACCAAACTCTCAGCCTGCCTCGGCGACCCTCGGTGTGGTGGTATTCAAGTGGCAGGCCGATATCTGCGATGCGGCAACCTCGATCAGGGCCGGCCTGACTTCCCGGCAGACGGGCATGACATGCGGGCACCGGGGATGGAATGCGCAGCCGCTGGGAACGTTCAAGGGGCTGGGCATCTCACCCGCTATGGGCTTGTAGGTCAGCGGCTTCGCGTCCATGCGCGGCGCGTCGGCAATGAGTGCCCGGGTGTAGGGATGGTTAGGCCGACTGAAGAGAACTTCCGTCTTGGCCAGTTCCACAATGCGGCCCAGGTACATGATGGCCACCCGGTCGGCGATGTACTCCACCACGGCCAGGTTGTGGCTGATGAACAGGTAGGCGAGGTTCTGTTCGCGCCTGAGCTTCTGGAAGAGGTTGAGGACCTGCGCCTGGATCGAGACATCGAGCGCCGAAACAGCTTCGTCACAAACGACAAGCGAAGGTTTGAGGGCCAGCGCCCTCGCTATCGCGATGCGCTGCCGCTGCCCGCCCGAAAACTGGTGGGGATATCGTTCCCCGTAACTGGCGTCCAGCCCCACCTGCTGCAGCAGGCCTTTGACGAACGGGTCTTTGTCTTTCGCGGAAACCAGCCCATGGTAGACGGCCGCTTCACTCAGGAGCTGGTCGACGCGCAGCCGGGGATTGAGCGAGCCATAAGGATTCTGGAACACCATCTGCACATTGCGGTGGACATCGGAGAAATACGGTTTGCCCGGGACTTGGTGCACCATGACATTGCCTGCGGAAGGCTCCAGGATTCCCGCGGCAATCCGGCCAAATGTCGACTTGCCGCAGCCCGATTCCCCGACAAGGCCGACCACCTCTCCCGCGTCGACCTGCAGGCTGATCTCGCTCACAGCGGCCACCTGCCTGGGAAGCTTGCGGGAAAGCTTCAGCTTGTGCGCCAGCTTCCCGCTCCAGGTCTGCGGGGCGCCAAACCGTTTCGAGACATTGACTGCTTCAAATATCGTGGTCATAGGGTGTCAGCCGTGAAGAGAGGGTGAAAGCAAAGGAAGGTCCGGTCGTCCGTGCGGATCTGCCCGGGCGTTTTTCCGCAGGCCTCTGTTGCCCGGTTGCATCGGGGAGCGAAGGCGCAGCCCGGCGGCAAATCCAGCAAGGGCGGCGTGCTGCCCCGAATGGGCTTGAGCAGAGAGCCCCGGTCCTGGGACTTCGGCAGGGAGTCGATCAGTCCGCGGGTGTAGGGATGCCTTGGCGAGCGGATCACGTCGGCGACCGCGCCTTTTTCAACGATGCGGCCCGCGTACATCACGCACACCTCGTCCGCGAGGTCCTTCACCACACTCAGGTCATGGGTGATCCATACCAGGCCCGTGCCGCGCTCCTTGGTGAGTTTGCGGATCTGGTAGAGGATCTGCGCCTGGATCGTCACGTCAAGGGCGGTGGTCGGCTCATCGGCAATGATGACCGCCGGCTCGTTGACGATGGCGTTGGCAATGGCGATGCGTTGGCGCATGCCGCCCGACAGCTCATGCGGGTAGGCTCGCATACGTTCAGCCGGCGCCGGAATCCCGACCGCGGCCAGGGCGGCGCAAGCCCGCTCCCTAGCCGCCGAGGCGGAAACCTTGTCATGGATGCGTATGGTTTCGGTGATCTGGTCACCCACCCGGATGACGGGATTGAGCGACATCATGGGGTCCTGGAAGACCATGGCCATCTCTTTGCCGCGGATCCTGTTCCACTCGCCGGCGGAGGCTGCGCGTATGTTTTTTCCGCGAAGAAGGACTTCACCGGCGACCACGCGCCCCGGTGGATCCACCAGGTTCATCAGGGACATGGCCGTGACGGATTTCCCCGAACCCGACTCACCCACCAGCGCGAGTATTTGCCCCTGCTCGACCGAGAAGGAAACATCGTTCACCGCCTTGGCGATGCCGGCCTTGGTCTCGAAATGGGTCGTCAACCCGCTGACCTTCAGTGCTGTTGTGCTCATACCTGGTCCAGCTTGGGGTTAAAAACGACGCGCAGGCGATCCCCGATAAGGTTGATGGCCCCGACCAGCAGCACCAGTGCTATTCCCGGGTACACCGATATCCAGTACTTGTTGGTCAGCATGTATTCAAAACCGTTGGCGATCAGAAGGCCGAGGGAGGGTTCCGTCTGGGGCAGGCCAATTCCCAGGAAACTCATCGTTGCCTCCAGGCTGATCGCGTGCGCCGTTTGAAGCGTTCCGGTCACGATCAGCGTGCCCATGCAATTGGGCAGCACGTGCCGGAACATGATTCGCCCGGCGGGCAGGCCTTGCCCCATCGCCGCTTCCACATACTCTTTTTGCTGTTCCACCAGTGCGGCGCCGCGCACATTCCTCGCGTAGTATGCCCACTGGACGATGATCAGTGCGAGCAGGGTTTTGTCCACGCCCTGGCCCAGCGATGCCAGGAGCACCAGCGCGACCAGGATCGCCGGCAGGCTCAACTGCAGATCCACGATTCGCATCAGGAAAGCGTCAACCCGCCCGCCGAAGAAGGCGGCCACCAGCCCCACGGTGGTTCCTATGCAAAGTGCTGCCATGGCGCTGAGCAGCCCGACGGCCATGCTGATGCGCAACCCGTAGAAGATTGCGCTCAGCAGGTCTCTTCCGGCGCCGTCGGTTCCGAGCACATGCAGCATCCCGGATGCTTCGCTGCGCGCGCCCGGCGGGAGCTCCGCGTCTACGATCGAAACGGAAGCCAGGTCGTAAGGGTTTTGCGGGGAGAGGAGCGGTGCTCCCGATGCCACGACGAATAGCAATGCGAATACCAGGAGCGCGACCGCCGCTATCTTGCTGAGAAGAAATTGCCGCCTGATCCGGCTCCACGGCGTTTGCGGCGGTGGCGGCACGGCCGCGCCCGCCGCTGCTTCCTGGGGGTTCAATGTGTCGGTTTTGATCATGGTTGTCTCTGCGGTTTTGCGTTTTTGAGTTTTGTTTTATTTGCTGCGGCCCCGGAGCCGTGGATCCAGAATCACATACAGCAGATCGACGACAAGGTTGATGGACACCACCAGCAGGACGGTGACCATCAGGTAGGCCACCACCACCGGCCTGTCGAGATGGAGGATCGAATCAATGATGAGTTTGCCCATGCCCGGCCATGCGAACACCGATTCGGTGACCACGGAAAAAGCAATGAGGTGGCCGAACTCCAGCCCGACGGCGGTGACCACGGGGATCATCACGTTCGGTGCGATGTGCCTTGCCAGCAGCCTCAATCCGGAGACGCCTTTGGCGCGCGCGAAGCGCACGTACTCTTGCTGCACCACATCCCTTGCGCCGGTTTCAGTGAGGCGGATCACCATGGAAATCTGGAATATGGCAAGCGTCATCGCCGGCAGGATCATGTGCTTGAGGCCGTCCCATGTCATGAAGCTGAAGGCGATGCCGAACAAGGGCTCCGTATCGCCCCGCCCACCTGAGGGCAGCCATCCGAGGTTCACCGAAAAAATCAGGATGAGGATGAGCCCCTTCCAGAACGTGGGAATGGTGACTCCCGCGATCGAGAACCCCGCAATGAGTTTGTGGGCCCAGGAGTGCGGCATCAAGCCCGCCACCAGTCCCAGGGGAATGCCGATGGCCAGCGCCAGTATCAGCGCGACAAATGCCATCTCAAGCGTTGCCGGCATGCGCTCCAGAACAATGGCCAGCGCCGGCCGGTTGAAAACAAACGATCGGCCCAGGTCCCCTTCGGCCGCATGTTTCACGAACAGCGCGTACTGCTCATAGACCGGACGGTCCAGGCCCAGGCTTCGCGCCGCGGCATCCACTTCTTCCGTGGAGGCATTCGGGCTCACAAGAAGGTGGATGGGATCGCCAATGAGGTGGATGCCGGTGAACGCGATGGCGGACATGAGCGCCACCACGATCAGGCTGTCGCGCATCCGCTGGAGTAAAGGTCCCAACATCAGATTGCATCCTTGTCTCTTGCCGCGAGGCGGGCCGGGTGGCCCGTGCATCGCGCGCCGATTTGCCTGGGTCCGCGATCTCCATCCGGGGAGACCGCAAGAGCCCCTCTATTGCACGTCACTTCCATCAAAAACTCCAGTAAACGGGAGGACTCCCGTTGCTATCCACGCTCGCACAGGGGCTCTCACAAAGCCTCGCAAGTTGGGGGCCACCCCACGTTTTGCGAGCTTTCATCCTGTGCATTCGCAGCAACGCCGCCGCGAAATTTCTTGACAGTCATCACCGCTTCATGGTCTAGTTGTAACGCTGTTTGATACAGTGTATCGCTAGTCAATACAAAAAACAAGCAACTTTTTCAGTAATTCGAAGGTCGGCGAGGAGGGACGTTGGACAGACCAGGGCGAACGTCGCCCGCAAAAAAACATGCGGCGAGAGCTTGTTGCCTCGCCATCCACCAAACTTTTCAGGAGTGAGAAATGAAATTGAAAATGGTCTGCCTGGCTGCTGTGGCCGCCGGCGCAATAACACCCGTGGCCGCACTGGCGCAAAGCACGGTGACGATTTACGGAAGAATGGACACGAGCTTTGAGAACTCCAAGACCGGCTCCCTCTCCCAGACACAGATGACAGGCAATGCCTCGCGGCTCGGCTTCAAGGGGGTCGAAGACCTGGGTGGCAACCTCAAGGTCCTCTTTGGTCTGGAGATGGGAATCTCTTCCGACACGGGGGCGTCGAGCACGCCGATGTACCGCAATTCTTATGTGGGAATCGGCGGCGACTTCGGCGTCGTCAACATCGGCCGCATCGACTCCGCCGCGCCCAGCCGCACGCCGATCTACGCAATCCTGGGCCGCAATGTGGAGTATGTGATCCACGACGCGGGCGCTACCGCGATCGGCACCTCCATCTTCAATGCGCGCACGCGTGTTTCGAACGCCATTGGCTATGCCAGTCCGGTGATCGGCAATTTTGTGTTCCGCGCCGGCCATTACCTCAACGGTGAAGGC
>NZ_JBFUGK010000034.1:0-65377 GCF_056402935.1 Polaromonas sp. P3_B1 | reverse complement strand
GGCCAACACAGCGGGAAACGGATTGTTAGGGAAGTCTTCCGGCACCAAGACTTCTGGTTCATCGTTAGAAGCACCTTCCCTGGTCGTCTCAGAGGATTTCATACGCACCGCCGCGATTGTTGGTGAACACAAAGACCATGGACCTCAGAATAGGCAATCAAAATCTTGTGTCAATAGCAACTATTAGCGGTGCAGCACGAAAACTGAAGACCTATAAAAATGCCACCAATCGCTTTGATCGAATTAGGATGCCCGTTGGAGCTCGGCAGGCGCAGTACTGGTTTTGGCCGTGTCGCTGATCACCTACGGCACGGTTATGCTTCCAAAGGCGGCACGGTTATGGTTCCAGGGACACATGCGGGGACTTTCCTAAGGTCGCTAACTTGAGCGCAGCGATGCTCGGGTGATCATTTTGCGGTGCGATGTTTTTCGCTGGCTCTGTCTCGTTGACCCGCCCGTTTTTGAGCCCGGCTTTCCTGCTGCTGCCGAGTTTTTTCCTGCCGCTGTTCCCGCAAAGCCTGTCGTGCTGCCTGTCTGTCTTTCGATACCTCAGCGGCCCGAGATTGGCCGGTGTTGTTTCCCGGCTGCTTGAGGTCCGCCCGCCCCTGGCGAAGAGTTTTCTGACGCTGCCGGAACTGCTCGAAACGCTCGTTGGCGCGCAGTTTTCCACGTTCGCGCAAGCGTTCTTCCATGCGCTGGCGAATATTTTGGGCATGGCTGTTTATCGCGCTTTCCTGTCGTGTACGCAGGCGTTCAAAAATACCAGGGACGACTGCATGGCGCAAAGGTCGCGCGCCTGAGCTCGGCGAATAAGCGGCCGTGCCGGACGCAATGTTCACGACTCCGTTTTGGTTGCGCAAAGTGGTCGCGCCCTCGTTGACATGGTTATGGACCCCTGGCTCAAGGCCCGCCGCATCTCCAGCTTGTACCAGTACCACTTCGTGATCGGTGCCCCTGACCCCAATCGTTGCAGTGTTGGCGGTGATTCGATAACGCGGCGCGTCGAGCTTGCCGATCCACCCGGTCACCGATCGCAATGCGCCTCTGATCAAGTCAATTGTCGCCGTGTCCGTGACATCACCGGTCACTACGTACTGGGCTATCCGAACGGTCGAGTTTGGTCGTATTGCGAGGTAGCCACCATCGTCAAACGCAACGTGGGCCTCAGAGTCATTCCTGGTTTCAATGAGGTCGCCTTGGAGCAGCTTGGCGCCTTTCACCATGCCGGTTGGTTGCTGCCCGGCCCTCCGCAAAGTGACCTCACCCACCACCAAATCAGCACTGCCAATGCTTTGAGTAATGCCAGTTCCTCCCGAACCCACTTGCGCGGACCCGCTGCGCCACCACATCACCGTCGTCAACGATACGAAACTCGCCAGCATGCGCCGGCGGAGAAAAAGCGGAGACAGGTTCATGGGTGTAGTTCTGGTTTGATCTCAAGCGTTCGGCGCGTGTGAGACTTATATTGACGAGCTTCCCGTTTTCAATGACAAATATATTGGAAATCCAGCGGCTACGTTAGCGAATAGCCCCTTATTTGCTGTGAAGCAAACAAGGGCTGCCATCGCCATAGCGTTGGCAGAGTTTCAGGCGGCAGGGGGCGATTTGCGGCGAGCCCGCGCGCAGCCGCGGACGTGTGCGGGATCTTTGGCAACAATTCGGCTACCGCGGCACGCTTATGCTTCCAAAAGCGGCACAGTGATGCTTCCAGGGACAACTCAGCCTGCGAAACTAACGAGACGGCCGCCAGGATTTCAGCAACTCCCGCGACGCGGCGCAGGCTCGCGCGGCGCGCTGCGGCAGTCCGAGCTCCGGATGGGTTTTGCCGGCCGGCGCCTCCAACGACAAGGGAATATCGGCAGGCAAGGCATCCATGTAATCTTTCAGCGGCAGTTCGCCTTCGCCTGGGAACAAACGTCCCTGGCGCGCCTCGTCGGTGATGCCGGCATCGGTCGGGTCCTTGAGCGGCGCGTCGCACAGCTGTATGGAGCCGAGCAGGGCGGTGGGAATATCGCGCAGCATGGCCGCTGTTCCTCCGGACCTGTACAGGTGCAGCATGTCCACCAGCAGCCGGCCGTTGGGCCGCGCCGCGCGCGTGACGATGGCTAGGGCCTGAGGCAGTGTGCCGACGATGCGAAAGCGCATGAACTCCAGGTCCACACCCATGCCGACGCCGGCGGCCAGGTCGCACAGCGCGCCGAAGTTGTCGGCCAGGCGGGCGAAGTCCGTGTCGTCGCCGGAGACACTGAGCCGCCGCGCGCCCAGCTCAGCGGCCAGCGCCACGGTGGCCGCGTAGTCGTCCACGCGCAGTTGCGGCGCGACCGAGAGGAATTCCACGTCATGCACGCCGACGCCGGCATCGGCCATGTGGCGGCGCCATTCGATGACCGTGGGCCTGCTCAGCGGATAACACAGGCCGCCGGGCACGGCGGGAAAGATGCGTAGGCCGACCTTCTGGTAACCGGCCTGGGCCGCAAGGTCAAAGAAGGCGGGCGGCGCCGCGTCGAGCACAGTGAGATGGGCAAGAGACAGTGGGGTCACGCTGTCGCCCTCAAGCCGGCAGCGCGACCGCGCGTCCCGTCGTTGCCGCCTGCGTCACCGCCAGCGTCGCTTCCAGCGTGCGGAAACCGTCCTGCGCCGAACACACGGGTGCTTCGCGGCCCTCGATGAGCGCGGCGAAGTGGCGTAGCTGTTCGGTGTAGGGGCAGCCGATGTGCAGGGCCGTGCGCTCCAGGGTCAGCGGGTCGTGCCAGCCATGGGCCGGGCCCTGGTCCTGGCGGTAGCGCCAGACTTCCAGGCGCGGCAGGGTCAGCGAGCCTTCCGTGCCTGAATAGAAATGCGCGTTGATGTCCTGGCGCGGGAAGCGCTCTGCCTCGCCTGCGGCGAGGTCCCAGTTCCAGGGCGCGGCCGCCGTGTCCGACACGGTGACCGTGCCCAGCGCGCCGTTGCGAAAGCGCAGCGCGACTACCGCGGTGTCCTCGACTTCGAAGCCGCGAACCGCGCTGGAGGCCAGGGCCTGCACGCTGTCGATTTCCCCGTAGAGGTGGCGCATCAGGTCGATGTCGTGGATCAGGTTGATCAGGATGGGGCCGCCGCCCGGCTCACGGCGCCAGGCCACGTCGAAGTAGTCGCGCGGCTTGAGCCAGGTGCACATCACCGTGGCGCTGACCGGCCGGCCCAGGGTGCCGGCGGCCACGATGGCCTTGGCCTTGCGCATGATGGGGTTGTGGCGGCGCTGGTGGCCCACCAGCACCGGCAGCCCGGTGGTGCGCGAGGCTTCGCAGATGCGCAGCCCGTCGGCCAGCGTGTCGGCAATGGGTTTTTCGACCAGCACCGCGGCGCCGTGTTCCAGGCAATCGACCGTGATCTGCGCGTGCGTCACATTGGGCGTTGCGACGATCACGCCCTTGGGCCTGGTGTCGGCCAGCAGGCTTTGGTAGTCAGGGAAGCAAGGCACGCCGATAGAACGCGCGAAGTCTGCGGCCGCCGGCGTCGGGTCGGCGATGCCGGCCAGTGCAACGTCCGGGCTTTTGAGCGCGCGGTCTATATGGGTGATGCCGATCAGGCCGGCGCCGATCACGGCGATAGGAAGTCTGCTCATGGGTCCTTTTCTTGATGAGGGCTGTTGTTGGGCTGGAGTCTAGTAACAACAAAAATATCTACAACCAGCAAATAGTTGATTCATATTCAACGAACTGTTGATAATCAAGGCCATGGACCTGAAGGATCTGCAAGTGTTTTGCGAGGTGGTGCGCCGCTCCGGCTTTGCCGCCGCTTCGCTGGAGGTCGGCACCACGCCGGCGCACATCAGCAAGCGCATAGGCATCCTGGAGTCGCAGCTGGGTGTGCGCCTGTTCCACCGCACGACGCGGCGCGTGGTGATCACCGAGGACGGCGAGCGCGCCTACCAGTGGGCGCGGCGCATCCTCGACGACACCAACGCGATGTCCGAGGCTTTCAGCAGCGCCAAGAGCGAGCCCTCGGGCCAGTTGCGCATCGCCACCAGCCAGCGCCTGGGCCGTGAACACGTGGCGCCCATACTGTCCCTGCTTGGCACGCGTTACCCCCGCATCGAGGTCTGGCTCGAACTGCTGGACAGGCGCGTGGACCTGGTCAGCGAGAACTTCGACCTCGACATCCGTGTCGGCGAGCCGGCCCAGCCGCAGCTGATTGCGCAGCGCATGGTGGAGAGCTGGCGCATCCTGTGCGCCTCGCCCGAGTACCTGGCGCGGCGCGGCCATCCCAAGTCGGTGGCCGAACTGGCCGAGCATGAATGCCTGCTGTACCGCGAGCGCGAGCAGCCCTTCGGCACCTGGCGACTGACAGGGCCCAAAGGGCCGGAGTCCGTCAAGGTGACCAGCCGCTTCAGCTCCAACCACAGCGATGTGGTGAAAGGCTGGAGCGTGGACGGCAAGGGCATCTGCCTGCTGTCGATCTGGGATGTCGCGCAGCCTTTGCGCGATGGCCGGGTGGTGAGGGTGCTGCCCACGCACCACGAACCGGCCGACGTCTGGGCCATGACCAGCACCCGCTCGGCCGGCTCGGCCAAGGTCAGGGTCTGCGTCGAGTTCCTCAAGGAACAGCTGACGCGGGGGCCGCATGCGCTGCAAATAGGCGCGCGCTCGTCGCGGCCCGCCTAGGCCGCGAACCAGCGCCGGGGCCTTGGCGGCCCGCGGCTTTTTTCACTCGATTTATTTCGGCTGTACGCGGCGCGCGCGTGGCGTTTGCGCGCTTCCGCCCAATGAAGGCGGGGGGCGACAGACTTATTGAATACTTTAAAAGTATCAACTACTGCGAATCAAGATATTTTACATGCTGCACATGCCTTCCTAGAATCGCCGAAAACAGCGCTGGGATTTGCAGGTTGTTACAGATTGCCCCTCCCGGTCGCTCGCAAAAAAGTCGTCAAGGAAACGCAGGATCCGTGATCCATTTGTGCCACGTATAGACGGGAAACCGTCATTCAGGCACGACGCGTGAAGCCTTTTCGATGCACATGTTTTCGACAAGGTGGGATCAGGTATGACATGTATTCGCAATAGGTGGTTACAAGTGGTCGTGGCAATGGGCCTGGCCTTTCTGTGTGTGCGCCTTTTCGCCGCGGCCGACAAAACCGTCGGCGAACTGCCCAAGGAGCAGGTGATTGACCTGGAAGCGGCGGGCGCCGCCTATCCCTTTGCGGTCTATTCCAACATCGACCTGCATCGCCCGGATCCGGGCATCCAGCGCGCGGTGATCTTTGTGCACGGCGTGCAGCGTGATGCCGACCGCTACTTCGGCGTGGGGCTGGGGCTGCTGCAGGCCGCGCGGCTGGACGCCTCCAGCACCGTGTTGCTGGTGCCGCATTTCCTGACGGCGTCGGACCCGTCGCCGGACGGCAGGATTCCGCTCTGGCGCGGCGGCAACTGGATGCAGTGCCAGGAGTCCCGCGGCAAGGAGGCCATCAACTCCTGCGGCGTGCTCGACGATCTCGCCCGCTACCTGAGCGCGGACAAGCGATTCCCTGTGCTCAAGGAAATCGTCTTCATCGGCCACTCGGCCGGCGGCCAGCTGATGCAGCGTTATGCCGTGCTGAACAACAGCGAGGAGGCCTTGCGCAAGGCGGGCATACGCGTGCGTTATGTGGTCTCCAGCCCGTCCTCCTACCTGTACCTGGACGCCAACCGTCCCGAGGGCGATGACTTCAAGCCGGTGAACAGCATCCTCTGCCCCGGCTACAACAACTTCCGCTACGGCCTGGCCAACATGGTTCCCTACGGGCAGGGCATGGAGGGTGAACAGCTGTTCAAGCGCTACGCGGCGCGCGAGGTGCTCTACCTCGTGGGCTCCGAGGACAACGACCCGGCCTACGAGTCGCTCGACAAGTCCTGCGGCGCCGCCACGCAGGGTACGGACCGCCTGAACCGGCACAGGAACTACATGCGCTACGAGCAGTTCCTGGCCCGCAAGTGGAGCACGCCGGTGACGCGCGCGACCATGGTGGTGCCGGGGGCAGGCCATGAGGCGGCGGAGATTTTTGAGTCGCGCGACGTGGCGGCAAAAGTTTTCCCGGGCGCGGGCAACTAGCAAAGCGCACGCAACAGGGAAAAAGCACGACCAGAAACAGGCGCACAGAACAACAAGACAAGAAAACGAAATCCATATGCCATCCTCACGCCTTGCCGCGCCCCGGCGCACACTCCTCGCGTCGCATATCTGCGCGATGCTGGCCGCCGCGCCCTTCACCGTGCCATTTGCGGTCCATGCGCAAACGCCGCCCAGCGCCGGCACCTTGTTTGACGCGAACCGGCAGCAGCTGTCGCCCGCGGAAAGCACCGGCACCCCGGCTGCGGTGCAGCGTCCCGCGCGCATCGAAAAAGAGATGGAAAGCAGCGACGAGGGCCAGGGCCTTCCCGCAGGCGGGCCGGGCGTGCAGGTGACGGGTTTTGTACTGAGCGGCAACCGCTCGCTGCCCGCTCCCGAGCTGCAGGCCGAACTGCAGGAGTTCGTCGGCCGCGAACTGGACTTCGCCGGGCTGGGCAAAGCCGCCGCGAAGATCACCGCCTACTACCGCGCACGCGGCTACCTGGTGGCGCGCGCCTATCTGCCCGCGCAGGAAATACAGGGCGGTGTGGTCGCCCTCGGCATCCGCGAAGGTGTCATCGGCCGCGTGGTGGCCGAGCCCGATACCAACGTGCGGCTGGACCCGGACCTGCTGGGCCGCCACCTCGCGGGGCTGCAGCCGGGCGAGGTGATCCAGGAAAGCGATCTGGAAAACACGCTGCTGCGGCTGTCCGACATCGCAGGTGTGAGCGTCAAGGCGGTGCTGCGCCCGTCGGCCGAGCCGGGCGCCACCGACGTCATTGTCAAGGTCAGCGAGATGGGCGCCATCACCTCGCGCGTGAGCATAGACAACGGCGGCAGTTTTTACACGGGCGCCAACCGGCTGTCGGTCAATCTGAGCCTGAACGACGCACTGGGCATGGGTGAGAGTTTCAGCTTCAACACGCAGCAGACGTTTGAAGGCCTGCGCATTGCCAGCATCGGCTACACGCAGCCCCTGGGCACGACGGGCGTGTCGGTGGGCGCGAATTTCGCGGGCCTGCAATACAACATCGGCAAAAACCTCAAGGAGGTGCAGGCCAGCGGCGAAGCCCAGATCAGCACGCTGTTTCTCAACGCCGCGCTGCTGCGCAGCCGGCGCGCCAACGTCAATGCGTCGCTGTCGGCGGAACACCGGCACTTCCAGGATACGACCAGCGGCACGACGGTCGACAAGTCCGCCAACGTGCTGGGCGCGGGCCTGTCCGGCGACTGGCGCGACGACCTGGCGGGCGCTGCGGCGAGCAACAGCTGGAATGCGCGCCTGAGCCTGGGCAACCTGAGAAAGGAAACCGCCAACGACGCCGCGCTGGACCGCTTCACGGCGAATGCGGCCGGCGACTATAAAAAGCTCAACCTGTCGTACAGCCGGCTGCAGCAGCTGGGAGGCGGCTTCTCGCTGCTGGGCTCGGTCAGCGCGCAGTACGCCGACAAGAACCTGGATGCCTCGGAAAAAATGAGCCTGGGCGGCTCGGGCGGCGTGCGTGCCTACCCGAGCGGCGAGGCCGCGGGCGACCAGGGCATGCTGGCCCGGCTGGAGCTGCGCAAGACCCTGGGCGTCGTCGGCAACTCCGTGGTTGAAGGCGCGCTGTTCGCCGACGCGGGCCGCGTGACCATCAACAAAAAGCCCTGGGACGCCAGCGAAAACCGCGCAAGCCGCTACGGCTACGGCGTGGGCCTGAATGTCTACAACAAGGACCTGGTGTTCAACGCGAGCTTCGCGGTGTCGCCCGGCGTCAACCCCACCAGCGAGCCGAAAAGCGCGCGCCGCCTGTGGCTGTCGGTCTCGGGTTCGCCCCAGGCCTTCACCGGCCTGGCTTCCGGAAGCAGCGACGGCAACAAGGGCGAGGATTTTGAGGAAGCGCAGGACGGCATGCTGTTCTACGGTTCGCTGGGCATCGTCCCTGAATATGTGAGCCGATCCGGCTCCACGCCCGCCGCCCCCGCCGACCAGAGCAAGCTGGCCACGCCCAACGGGCGCAACATGTCGGGCTTCTGGCGCGCGCGCGACAACGTGTCTTACGTCGGTGCGCGTGGCGGCATCCCGATTTACGACCAGTGGAAGATGCTGTGGCAGCTGGAGCTGGGCCTGTCGCTGAGCGCGGGCGCTGCGGGCGTGGACGCCTCGCCGGACTGGACGCACCGGCAGGAGCTGCGCAACACCGGCGTGGCCGTTGCCCATCCCGATGCCGGCACGGCGATGTACGGCAACTGGGACATGCCGCTCAAGGAAAGCACCTCTTCCTTCGACCCCTTCGGCGGCACCACCAGCGCGGCCCACTACAACATCATCGGCTCGCCGGGCTTTGCCACCAGCATCGCCCGGAACTCGGGGCCTGTAGGCACGGCGGCGGTGAACAACAACGACGATACCGCCTTCAACCGCCGCCAGGCCGGCATGTACGCCTACTGGACGCCCAGGATGAACGGCTTTCAGCTCAAGCTGGCTTACTCGAACAACGGCATGAAGGCCGCGCCCGACGTAGACACCGGCTATCTTTACGGCGGCAGCCTCTCGTACGAGAAAGGCGGCTTCTCGGCTGTGGTGGCGGCCGAGCAGCATGTGAACTACTTCGGCATCGCCAGCCTGGGCCGCAACGCGCGCGGCGTCGGCACCAACACCCATGTCACGCAGGGCACGACGTCGGACGACTACAGCGTGCGCTACGGCGTGGCCTACGATTTCGGCGACACCAAGGTGTCGCTGATCGCCGACGAGCTGAGCTACGCCGAATCCGGCGTCGTCAACACCAGCGTCACCTCGAGCGACATGTCCAGCTACCGCCGCCGCGCCTACATGGTCGGCATCTCGCACAAGATAGGCGCCTGGCAGCTGCGCGCCAGCCATGCCAAGGCCTTTGCCGGCGACTGCACCATGATTTCCGGCAACGGCGTGAACTGCTCCACCGACGGAATGGGCGCGACCTCGCAGGCCATCGGCTTTTCCTACAACTGGAGCAAGCAGCTCAGGATCTTCGGCCAGTACGTGGTGCTGCGCAACCAGCCGCTGRCCAACTACAACTACGCCGTCGCGGGGGTGTTCGGCACCTCCGGCGTCGGCACCACGATTCGCGCGATCGGTGTCGGTATCAACTACACATTCTGAGGGGCTCGCATGACACACCAACCTTCCCCGGCTTCTTCCACTTTCTCGGCACGCAAAACGCGCCTGGCGCTGACGCCCCTGAGCGCGGCCCTGCTGTCGGCGTTGTGCACGATCTACCCTGTGCGGGTGTATGCGCTGGACATCAATGCCTTGCCCACCAACGGCCAGGTCACGGCCGGCAGCGGCAGCATCAGCCAGAGCGGGACCGTGATGAACGTGGTGCAGGGCAGCGACCGCATGGCCGCCACCTGGAACACCTTCAACATCGGCAGCGCGGCCAAGGTCAACTTCGTGCAGCCCTCGGCCTCGTCCGTGGCGCTGAACCGCGTCACCTCCAGCGATGCCTCGCAGATCATGGGCCAGCTCAACGCCAACGGGCAGGTCTTCCTGATCAACCCTTCGGGCATCCTGTTCGGCCAGGGCTCGGCCGTCAACGTCGGGGGCCTGGTCGCCAGCTCGCTCAATATTTCCGATGCCAATTTCATGGCCGGCAACAACCGCTTTGACGCCGGCGGGGCGGGCGGGGCGGTGATCAACCGGGGCAGCATCGTCGCGGCCGACGGCGGCTACGTGGCGCTGCTGGGTGCGCAGGTGCGCAACGAAGGCAGCATCACGGCCCGCCTTGGCAGCGTGATGCTGGGCGCGGGCGAAAAGGTTACGCTGGACTTCAACGGCGACGGCCTGATCAACATGCAGGTCAGCGACCCCGCACTGGGCGCCAGCGTGGTGAACCAGGGGCTGCTCAAGGCCAACGGCGGCGTGGTTGTCATGTCGGCCCGCTCCAGCGATGCGCTGCTCTCCAATGTGGTCAACAACGAGGGGGTGATAGAGGCGACCAGCCTGCAGCGCCGCAACGGGGCGGTGCTGCTCGACGGCGGCGGCGCGGGCGTTGTCGCGGTGAGCGGCCGCGTTGATGTCTCGGGCCGCAATGCCGGCGAAACCGGCGGCAGCTTCAAAGCATTGGGCGAGTACGTCGGCGTGTTCGACGGCGCGCGCATCGATGCCTCGGGCGACGCCGGCGGCGGCACCGTGCTGGTGGGCGGCAACTACCAGGGCACGGGCACTGAGCGCCAGGCCGCCGGCACTTACATGGGCGAAGACGCCCGCATCCATGCCGACGCGCTCAGCAGCGGCGACGGCGGTAAGGTCATCCTCTGGTCCACCGACAGCACGCGCTTTCATGGGGGCATTACCGTGCTGGGCGGCGGGCAGACCGGCAGCGGCGGCCTGGTCGAGACCTCGGGCCACAACCTGGAAGCGACGGGTTCGGTGGACATCAGCGCGGCCTCCGGAAAGGGCGGCACCTGGCTGATCGATCCCTACAACATCAACATCACGAGCACGGCAAGCGTCGGCGCGACCGGGAGTTCCCCTTTCACTTCCAGCGGCGCAGCCAGTTCCAACCTGAGTTCGGCCGTACTCAACGCCTCGCTGTCCGAAGGCGCCAACGTGATTGTCCAGACCTCCGCCGTCGGCGGAACCTCGGGCGACATCAATGTGCTGGACAACGTCAAGGGTGTGGGCAATGCCTCGCTGACCCTGCAGGCGCATCGCAACATCATCATCGGCAGCGGCCGTGTCATTTCCAACGGCACCGGCAAAAGCCTCAACGTCTCGCTGGTCTCCAACTACGGCGATACCGGCAACGGCTCGGTGGCATTGACTGGCAGCACCATCACCACCAACGGCGGGGCCATCACCATCAGAGGCGGCAGCAATCCGCTGACCGGCTATGCCGCCACCAATCAGAGCGGCGCCTCGGGCGTAGCGATCACCGGGGGCACCACGCTGAGCACCAGCGGCGGCAACATCACGATACGCGGCGCCTCCACCTCGACAAGCTCCAGCAGCAGTGCGGTGAACATCTCCGGCTCCACGCTCAATGCCGGTGGCGGCAACATCTCCATCCTGGCCAACGTCGGCATCGCCGGCGCGACCGGCGATGCCTTTGTGCTCACGGGCGGCAGCAATGTGCTGACCAGCGGCGCCGGCTCCATTACCGTGGACGCCACCAACCTGGGCAGCGGCAACGGCACGCGCATCTTCAGCACCAACAACACCCTGGCTGCCAGCGGTTCCGGCGACCTGACGATCAGGGGCAACGCGACGACCGGCTTCGGCGTGCTGATCTGCTCGACCGCCAGCGGTTCCTCGCAGCAACTCACCGTGGGCAGCGGCAACCTGACGGTGCAGGCCAATTCCAACGGCTTTGCCGGCGCCGGCCGCGGCGTTTACCTGGCGGCCTCGGGCACCGGCGGCGTGGTGCTCAATGCCACGGCCGGCGGCGCCATCAGCGTGGGTGGCAGCAGCACCGGCAGCTACGGCACGGTGCTCAATTCGACAGGCTCGGGCTCGTCCATCAATATCTCCACCACCGGCAACATCACGCTGAGCGGCAACACCTCGGGCGGCACGACGCCGGCGCTGGGGCTGCTCAGCTCCGGCAGCGGCACCAGTGCGGCCACCGCGTCGCAGATCAACGTCACCACCACGGCAGGCGCACTCACGCTGCTGGCCAACAACAGCGTGGTCAACCCCACCACCGGCTCGTTCAAGGCCGTGTCGCTGGATGCCAGCGGCGCCTACGCCGGCATCAACCTGGGCACGCAGTCCGGCGCGCTGACGGTGGACGGCACCAGTTATTCGGGCCGAGGCGTGGACATCGCACCGTCCGGCGCCAATGCGGCGATCAACATCACCACCGGCAGCGGCGCCATTGCCGTCAACGGCAACAGCACGAGCAGCTTCGGCGGCTACGGCATCTTCCTGAACTCGACCGGCAATTCGAACGGCGTCAACGTCACCACCGTGAGCGGCGACATCACCTTCCGCGGCGACTCCATAGGCACGTCCGACGCCATCTCCCTGGGCGGCAGCGCCACCAGCACCAACTCGGTCAACAACATCGCTTCGCAGGGCGGCAACATCACGCTGCTCGGCAACTTCCACTCGCCGAACACCGGGGAGCTGGACCACGGCATCGCCATCCAGAACGTAGCCAACCGCATCCAGACCACCGGCTCGGGCAACGTGACGCTGGTCGGCAACGCCGCCGACCAGGGCAATGGGATCAGCATGTACGGCGGCGGGAAGGCGCTGGTCAGCGTCGAGAACGGGGCGCTCGCGATCACCGGCACCAGCGTCTACGGCGACGGGGTAGGCATGCAGACCGGCAACAATGTCATACGCGCCACCGGCAGCGGTTCGGTGAGCGTGGCCGGCAGCTCCACCTACGGCAGCGGCGTCGCCATCTATCCGTCGACGGCGACCAGCTCCGCCGCCATCTCCACGGTGTCGGGCAAGCTCTCGATCACCGGCAACAGCAGCGCGGCGTCGACCGCGCCGGCGGTGCTGGTGCGCAGCGCGGCCTCCGGCGCCGCCAATGGCGTCAGCATCACCTCGGCCACCGGCGACATCGACATCCAGGCGACGACCGCCGGCTCCGGCGAAGGGCTCTCCATCGTCGGCAGCAGCACCAATGCCTTCAATACCATCACCACCGGCGGCGACGGCAGCCTGCGCGTTTCGGGCTCCGGCGGCAGCTACGGCGTGCGCATAGACGGCGGCACCAACAAGCTGCAGGTGGAAAACGGCCTGCTGCTGATCACCGCCAGCGCGCCCAACGGGCAGCCTTTCAGCCAGTCTTCGGACGTCACGACGATTGGGGCCACCGGCTCGGGCACCGTGCTGCGCAACCTCGGCGGTACGATGAACAACAGCCTGACCAGCGCGGCATCGGCCTCCGCCACCGCCGCGCTGCAGTCGGACATGGCCGGCGGCGACTGGATGGTGCCCCTTGCGGGCGACGCCACGTCTTCCTCTTCGGGCAATGGCGCGGACAAGCTCACCATCTCCGTGGTTTCGTCCAACGCCAGCCTCAATGCATCCGCCGCGGGCAAAGACGATGCTCAGCCTTGAACAGGCGTGCGCCGGTGCGTCCGGGGGCGCCACGCGGCCGCGCCGTGCCGGGCGGCTGGTGCTGGCTCCGCTGCTGCTGGCGTCGCTGTGCGCCATGGCCGTCGCCGCCGACAAGAAAGCCGGGCAGGCCGAGCACGACAATTTCCATCTTCTCGGCGAAATGAACAAGGCTTCCACCGTGATGGTGGTCGAGACCGGAATCATTCCGCCCGAGCTCGGCAAAAAAATCGCACGGGCGGTCGACCAGGTGATCAAGAACGGCAACCAGCCCGGCGCCAGGCGCCCCGGCGACTACCTGCAGTACGAGCCGCTCATCCTCGCGCTGGCCGGCCCCGACGGCTCGCGCATGCATTCAGGCCGCAGCCGCCAGGACATCCTGTCCACCACGCGGCGGCTGATGCAGCGGGAGCGCGCGCTGGCCCTGATGGACGCGATGATCCAGTCGAAAGCGCAGCTGCTCGCGGTGGCCGAGAAGAACCTGGACACCATCGTTCCGGCCTATACCAACGGCGTGCAGGCCCAGCCCACTACCTATGCGCATTACCTGCTGGCTTTTGCCTCGGTCTTCGGGCGTGACAGCACGCGTCTGAAGGAGGCCTATGCGCGCCTGAACATGAGCCCGCTGGGCGCGGGTGCGCTCGGCACCTCGAGCTTTGCGGTGAACCGCGAGCGTCTGGCGGAGCTGCTGGGCTTTGACGGCGTGGTGGAAAATTCCTACGATGCGGCGCAGCTCGGCGCGCTCGACCAGGGCGTGGAGCTGGTCGGCCTGTGCAGCAATGCAGCGCTGATGATGGGCCTGCTGGTTCAGGACATGCACACCCAGTACCACCAGACCGCGCCCTGGATCACCATCCAGGAAGGGCGGCTCACCGGCACGAGCAGCATCATGCCGCAAAAGCGCAATCCCTATGCGCTGAATGCGCTGAGGCTGCAGGCCAGCGAAGTGGTGGGCCGCGCCTTCACCTACCAGCTGGAGACGCACAACGTCACGCCCGGCATGCCCGACTACAAGCGCGACCAGGTCGAAAAAACCCTGGAGCTCACCACCGACGCCTTCGTGAAACTGGCGGACCTGATGAACAACCTGGTCATAGACCGCAACCGCGCCCTGCAGGAAGTCGACGCCGACTACTCCACCACCACCGAGCTGGCCGATATCCTGCAGCGCGATGCCGATATCCCTTTTCGCGTCGGCCACCATTTCGCCTCGGAGCTGGTCAACCATGGGCGCATCAACAAACTCAAACCCGCCGACATCCCTTTTGACGTCGTCAGGCAGCTGTATGCCGAAGCGGTGAAGACCTTCAAATTCCCGCGCACGGAGTTTCCGCTGACGCAGGAGCGCTACCAGACCTCGTTGACTGCGCAGAACATGCTGGCCTCCAGCAAGGGCCTGGGCGGCCCGCAGCGCGCGGAGACCGCCAGGATGCTGGCGGCCGAGAAGGGCCGGCTGGACCAGGACGCCGCCTGGCTCAAGGCGCAGGAGGAAAAACTCGCGAGTGCCCAGGACAAACTGGACCGCACTTTTTCGGGACTCACCCGGTGAGTTTTCCTGCGGCTGCGGTGATACTGGCGCAGCGGGCCTGAAAGGGCATTGACGGAAGGGCGCGATGGCCGACGACATTTTTTCGCTCGAGAATTTTGAGTACCTGTGCTACTCCCGGCAGCAGGAAGAGGCTGCGCGCGAGCTGGTCAAGCTGCTGCTGCTCATAGACAGGAACTACGGCAACCTGGACGGCAACTTCGCGCTCAGCCTCCCGTCGGCCGTGGGCGTGCAGGAGCGCGACGCGCACGGCCTGACCCGCATCACCAGCGCCATTTCGGCCCTGTTTTCCGACCCGGGCTTTCACGTCACGCCCAATGGCTTCGGCCAGCTCATCAACTTTCAGCGCTGGCTGTCGGCGCTGTTTGCCGCCAGCGCCTTCGTCAACTGCGACCACATCCTGAAGTCGCTCAACTTCCTGGGCCCCGGTGCGCCGGAGTTTCACGTGAGCGAGCAGAACCTGGTGAAGTTCTGCATCCTGTATTCGCCCGAATCGGAAATTCCGCTGGACGCCGAACTGCTGTGGCAGCAGAACAAAAAACTTGCCGCCGCGCTGTTCACGGCACTGCTCTCACCGCGCTTCCTGGGCTCCCCCGCGGCGCATTCCAAGCGCGAGGCGCTGCTCGCCTGGCTGCCCGGCCACCTCGAGGAAATCGAAACCCTGGACTTGTTGCCGCTGGGCATCCTGCACGATGTGTATATGCATTGCAGCTACGCCGACCTGCCCGGCCGCCATGAAATCAAGCGGCCCATCAACCGCTTGATCCGCAGGAAGCTCGATGCGCTGGGCCTGGGCAGCGTGGCGACCACCGCCGTCCCCTCCGGCGCCGGCAAGCCCGTCATGCTGGTGCTGCTGGAGTGGTTCTCCGGCGGACATTCGATTTACCGCACGCATTCCAGGAGCATGGAAGCCGCGCGCCGGCATTTCCGCCTGATCGCCATCGCCTACCCCGGCAATATCGACGAGCTGGGCCGGGCGGTGTTTGACGAGGTGGTGGACTTCCAGGCGCCCAACGACATGATGGCTTGCCTGCGGCAACTGCACGCGCTGGCCGGCACCCTCAAGCCCGCGGTGTTCTACATGCCCAGCGTCGGCATGTTTCCCATCACCATGTTCGCGGCCAATCAGCGCCTGGCGCCGGTGCAGGTAGCCGCGCTGGGACACCCCGCCACCACGCACTCCGACCGCATCGACTACATCAGTGTGGAAGACGATTTCGTCGGCGACCCCGCCTGCTTCAGCGAAACCCTGCTGCGCCTGCCCAAAGACGGGCAGCCCTACCGGCCGTCGGCCATCAAGGTCTCGCTGGCGAGGCCGCATCGGCAGGACTGCGACGTCGTCAACATTGCCGTGGCCGCGACCACCATGAAGCTCAACCCGAAGTTTCTGCAGGCCTGCCGGAAGATACGCGCGGGCGCGCGCAAAGAGGTGCGCTTTCATTTCCTCATCGGGCAGGCAACCGGCCTGATCTATCCGCAGGTGCGAAGGCTGGTACGCCGGTTCCTGCCGGACGCCGAGGTCTACGCCCACCAGCCTTATCCCGATTACCTCGCCATCTTCAGCCGCTGCGACATGTTCCTGAGCCCATTTCCATTCGGCAACACCAACGGCATCACCGACGCGATGACGGTCGGCCTGCCCGGTGTGTGCAAGACCGGGCCCGAGGTGTTCGAGCATATTGATGAAGCCTTGTTCCGGCGCCTGGGCCTGCCGGACTGGAGCATTGCCGCCAGCGAGGAGGACTACGTCGCCGCCGCCGTGCGCATGGCCGACCACTACGAGGAGCGTGCCGCGCTCTACCGCCGGCTGGAGCGGCCCGAATGCCTGGACGCCTTGTTCGAAGGCCGCGCCGAATGCCTGGGTGACCGCCTGCGTCAGATCTGCTCGGCGGCGGCAGAAGGGGCGCTGCCCGACAAGGCCTGATGCATGGCCTGGCGGTCCAGCGCTTTTTCCCAGGCGCAGACGGCGATGCAGGCCACACAATTGCCGATCACGTTGGTGAGGGAGCGGCATTTCATCAGCCGCTCCACGCCCAGCAGCAAGACCATGCCGGCCAGGGGAATCAGGTTCAGGCTGGCCAGCGTCGCGGTCAGGGCCACAAAGGACGAACCGGCGACGCTGGCAGCGCTCTTGGACGTCAGCATCATGATGCCCAGCAGCGACAGCAGCTGCCAGAACCCCAGGTCGACATGTGCCACCTGCGCCAGGAAGATCGCCGCCATGGCGATGTAAAGATTGCTGCCGTTCAGGTTGAAGCTGTAGCCGGCCGGCAGCATCAGGCGCACCACCGGTTTGGCGCACCCCATTTTTTCCAGCTTCGCGACCAGGCCCGGCAGGGCGGCGATCGATGAGCTGGTGAAAAAGACCAGCATCAGCTCTTCCTTCACGTAGGCGAGCAGGCGGAAGATGTTGCAACCGGCGGCGTGCGCGACCAGGCCCATCACGACGAAGACGAACAGGATGCTGACGAGGTAGATGGCGGCGAGAAAGTGCAGCAGCGGCAGCGCCGAGGATATGCCGTAGCGGCCTATCATGAAGGCCACGGCGCCGAAGGCGGCCAGCGGCGCCAGCTTCAGGACCATGCCGACCATGCCGTAGAACACCTGCTGCACGCCTTCGATGAGCTCCAGCAGGCCGCGGCCGCGCTCGCCCACGCGCGCCAGCGCGATGCCCGTCAACAGCGCCAGCAGCAGGACCTGCAGAATGCTGCTGCCGGTGAAGGCGCCGGTGAATGTAGCGGGAATGACGTCGAGAAAAAATTCGCTCGCGCTTTGCGTGGCCGGCGCGGGCGCCGCGTGCTGCGCGGCCTCGGCGGCAAAAACCGGCGCGAAGCCCTTGCCGGGCGCCAGTAGCAGGGCGCCCGCAATGCCCGCCGCCAGCGAGAGCATCGTCATGGCCTCGAAGTAGAAGAAGGCCTTGACGCCCACTTGCGTGGCCTGCAGCCGGTTGCGCATGCCGGCGATGCCGGATACCACCAGGCAAAAAATCAGCACGCCGATAAGCATGCCGACCAGGCGCAGAAAGCCGTCGCTCAGGGGTTTCATCAGCGCGCCGGCGGAAGGGAAGAAATGCCCCAGCAGCATGCCGGCGGCAAAAGCGAAGGCCATCTGCGCGATGGGATGGCGAAGTGTTTTTCTGGTTCTGGTCATCGACCGCCCAGTCTATGGGCGATCCTGCCGTCCCACCCGGGGAGCCGCGCCGTACGGTGGTTTTTTAAGGATGGA
The DNA here is from genome assembly GCF_056402935.1 of Polaromonas sp. P3_B1. Classification (NCBI taxonomy): domain Bacteria; kingdom Pseudomonadati; phylum Pseudomonadota; class Betaproteobacteria; order Burkholderiales; family Comamonadaceae; genus Polaromonas; species Polaromonas sp. P3_B1. The sequence continues at coordinate 47,504 of NZ_JBFUGK010000034.1, read as the reverse complement.
CGGCGAGTGTAAAGACGCCAAGGCGTCACCCCGCGCTATGGGCATATACATAAAATCCGTGTACTGCACCTCCCATACAAAAAAAAGATGAGCTGACGTCATGGAACTGAGACACCTGCGCTACTTCCTGATGGTTGCTGAGGAGCAGCATTTCACGCGCGCCGCCGAGCGCCTGAACATGCAGCAGCCGCCCTTGAGCCACCAGATCCGCCTGCTGGAAGAAGAGCTGGGGTTCGAGTTGTTCCGCCGCCACCCCAAAGGCGCGGCGCTGACGGCGGGCGGCGCGGTGTTCGTGCAGGAAGCCAAGGCCATCCTGCGCGGCGTCGAGCTGGCTGCGGCACGCGCCGCGCGCGCCGCGCAGGGCTTTGAGGGCACGCTGGCCATAGGCTTTACCAGTTCGGCCGCGGCCCACCCCTTGATCCCCGGCGTCATCCGCGCTTACCGCAGCGCCTATCCCGATGTTCACCTGGACCTGCGTGAAGCCAATGCGGCCGAGCTGACCGAGGGCATAGACCGGGGCAAAGTCAATGTCGCGATTTTGCGCACGCCTGTCAGCCATCCGCGCGGCGTGAGTTTTTTCTCCTTGCTCGAAGAAGAGATGCTGCTCATCCTGCCCGTGGGCCACCCCCTGGTGGCGGGCGCCGCCAAAGGCAAGATGCCGGTCATCGAGCTGCGCTCATTGGCCGACGAGCAGTTCATCCTGGTGCGCAGGCACGGTGCGCCGGGCATGTATTCGGACCTGATCGAAGCCTGCGAGCAAGCGGGCTTCACGCTCAAGATCGCCTCGGAGGTTGAGCGCATGCTGACCAACATCAGCCTGGTCGCGGCGGGGGCGGGCGTCTCCGTCGTTCCTGCCTCTATGAAGGATTTCCACCGTGAGAGCGTGGTGTACTGCCGCATCCAGAATGCCAGGCCGGCCCTCGTGGCGCCCATCACGCTGGTGAGCCGGGAAGACAGCAATTCGCCGGCCGAAAAGAATTTCCTGGACCTGGCCAAAAGCTTCGCGCGGCAGCACAAAGCCGCAAGGTAGGCGTGCGGCGGGCCCTCGGCCGGTTTCAGTGCAAAATGAGTCGGCGCCGTCGCCCTGCGCCGAGCAGGTCAGCCACAACAACCGCCGACTCCATGAGAACCCGCCACATCGAAGTCCTGCAGGCCATCCTGCGCACCGGCACCATCAGCGGCGCTGCGCGCCTGCTGCATGTGTCCCAGCCTGCCGTGACCAAGGCCTTGCAGCACGCCGAGGCGACCGTCGGGTTTGCACTCTTCAACCGTGAAGGCAAGCGGCTGGTGGCGACCAAGGAGACGCATGCGCTGGCCCCCGTTGTGGAGCAGGCCACCGGCGGCCTGGACGCGGTGCGGGAATTGGCGCGCAACCTCAAGCTGGGCGCCGACAAGGCGGTGCGCGTGGCGGCTGTTGCGTCGCTGGCCAACAGCGTGCTGCCCTCCGCGCTGCTGGCCACCCGCAAGCTGTTTCCCAAGATGCGCAGCGAGCTCAACACCGGCCACACCGAGGACATGATGCAAAAGCTGCTGATGCACGAGGTGGACCTGGCGATTGCCTTCGACCCGCCGCTGCATCCCTCGCTTGACTGCGTGGAGATAGGCCATCTGCAGCTGGTCGCGGCCAGCCTGCCCGCGCGCCTGGGGAAATATGCGCGCAACAAGTCGATCTCGGCCGAGGCGCTGGCGACCATGGAGTTGATCGAACTCTCGGGCAAGGACCCGCTGGGCCGCATCTATTCGCGCTATGCGAATCGCTTCAACTGGCAGCAGGGCAAGACCGCGGTGCGCACCTACCAGATGGCGGTGCGGCTGGCCGAACTGGACCAGGGCGTGGCCATCGTGGATTCGGCCAGCGCCAACTTTTTTTCCGACAAACTCAAAGTCCTGCCGCTGGAGCCGCGCGCCGAGTTCCCGGTCTGCGCGATGTACCTCAAGGCGGCCGCCGTCACCGACATCATGCGCGCGCTCACGCAGTGCGTCGGGGACGAACTCCAAAAAGTGCAGGAATCCACCTGGCAACCGCGCGCCTGAGGCGCCAGGGCCGGGTAGGTGATCGCTAGTACTGGCTGGCGGCCACGGCTTCATTCGCCGTGGCCTGGGCGCGCAGGCCTTCCACCGCGCATCTTGCGGCGACCAGGTCGCTCAGGCCCACGCCGACGGCCTTGAACAGAATGATCTCTTCGGACGAACGGCGCCAGGGCTCCTGGCTGCCCAGCAGCTCGGGCAGGTCGCTGATCTGCGAGATGTCCAGGCTTTTGTCGGCCAACCCGATCACGATCTCGCCGGCCTCCACCAGGCTTTGCGGTTTCCACTCGACGATGACGCGGTCGCTGCGCGCGCGGCTGACCTGGTCGATCTCGGTGCCGCCGGGCAGGCTGGTGCCCACCGCGCAGACCGCCGTGCCGCGCCGCAGCCAGGCGCCGTCGAACAGCGGCTGCTTGGAGCGCGTCACCGTGACGACCAGGTCCGCCCCGGTCACGGCCTCTTGCGGCGAAACCTGCCGCACCGCAATGCCGTAGCGCAAGGACAGCGTGTCACAGGCGCGCGAGACATCGGCCGTGTCGACGACGGCGATCTCCGAAAAGCCCATGGTTTCCTGCAGGGCCTCCAGGTGCGTGCGGCCCTGGATGCCCAGGCCGAAGAGCGCCATTTTTTTTGCGTCCGGCCGGGTGATTTTTTGCGCCGCCCAGGCCGTCATGGCCGCGGTGCGCGCGCGTGTGATCTCCGCCGCCGGCATCACATGGTGATGCTGCCGTGCCAGGTCGAAGAGGTTGACCAGGAAGTCGAACTGGCCGTTGAGGCTGGTATAGGTTTTGTACGCGGCGACGCCGCGGCTTTCCCACAGTGCGCCCATGCCGCTGAGCTTCCAGCTGCCGCAGTCTATGCGCTGGCGTGCCTGTATGGCCGCGTCGCCGCTGCGCAGCGATTCAAAAGCCAGGGGCAGGTCTCGCAAGACTTCGCGCCAGCCGATCGTGCGGCCAATGTCTTCATCGGTATAGGTATGGATCATGGAACGCTTTCGAAAAAGAGGGCGTGCCTGGAGGCCCCAAGCCGGCGCCGAGGAGAGCATCCTAAGTTGGCGTGCGGGCCCGCACTCATCACATTTGCGCGAGGCAGATAACCTGGAGTTATGGGCTCCTCCGGGGAGCCGCTTCGGCGCGCATGCGCCGGGCTTGACGCCGTGCGGCTTCGTTTGCATGATGCCGCGAGCCCGCTCTTGCCGACTGCCCTTCCTGAAAGCGAACGCCTCTCATGCCCGAACTGCCATCCGTCTTCCGCACCGCATCCAAACTCCTGGCCGCGCTGCTCGGCTTGCTGCTGCTGGCCTGTCCGGCTGCACGCGCGCAGAAAGCGCAAACCGTGAACTTCCTGAGCGAGGACGGCAAGACAACGCTGGTGGCTTATCAGTACGCGCCCGACACGCCGGGTCCGCACCCGGCGGTGGTGATGCTGCATGGGCGCGGCGGCCTGTACTCCACGCTCAAGCAGACTTTTGATGCCGACTCGCTGTCCTCGCGCCATGTCGCGTGGGCGAAGTTCTGGGTCGAGCGCGGTTATGTGGCTCTGCTGGTGGATTCCTTCGGCCCTCGCGGTTATGCGCGTGGCTTTGAAGCGGGCACCAATGACGGCAGCCGGCCGGCCAGCGTCAACGAAATCACGGTGCGCCCGCTGGACGCCTACGCGGCGCTGAAGTTCCTGCGCGCCCAACCCACCGTCGTCAAGGACCCGGTGTTTCTGCAAGGCTGGTCCAACGGCGGCAGCACGGCGCTGTCCGCGGCGTCCACCGCGGCGCCGGGCATAGAGGTGCCGACCGAGACCACGGGTTTCCGGGCATTCCTGAGCATGTACCCGGCCTGCGGGCAGGTCATGCGCAGGTACAGCCAGACTTACCGCAGCTACGCGCCCATGCTGCTTTTGATAGGCAGCGACGACGAGGAGGTCAACCCGGAACGCTGCGCGCGGCTTTCCGAAATTGCCGAGCGCAACGGCAGCGACTGGCAGTTCGTGCTCTATCCCGGTGTCGAGCATTCTTACGACACGCCCACGCGCAAACGCGAATCCGTGGCGGCCAACAAGCTTGCGGCCGAGGACAGCAAGCAGCGCGCTGAGGCCTTCTTCGGCAAATTCCTCGCGCGTTGATAGCGGCCGCACTAGGCGGCCCTCTTCCCTGATGGATTGAACGCCCGCCCCGCAGCGGGCGTTGCGCTTTGTGCACGCCGCTGGTGCGTGTGCGATGGCGTTTCGAGAGGGTGATACATATTTTTTTCGCGGATAAATAACCTTGGGTTATGGATATGGGCGGGTATTTCGAACTGGCTCCGGCAGGCAAATACCAGTCCAATAAGCAGCGGGGAGAGACCAGCTTTCAAGCACGGCGCCGGTCCGGCTGAAAGCTTTTGAAAACGACAGATGCAAGCAAACCATGTGAACAGGTCCAGAAGCCGGCCTTTTAAACCCAGCGTCATCGGCGGCTTGCTGGCGCTTTCCGGCTGTGGTGCGTTCGCGCAAGCGCCCGATGCCGGCCGCATGCTCGAATCCATCCGTGAACGCACGCCGGGCCTGAGCAACCCGGCGCCGGCGGACGCACCGGCCGTGATTGAAAAACCGGCGGAAGAAAACCGGTCGCCGTCCGCCGACGCCGGCGCGCGCGTGCTGGTGACGCAGTTCGCGTTCAGCGGCAACGATTCCATCGATGCGCAAACGCTGGCTGCGGAACTCAGCGGTTTTACCGGCCGCGAGATCGGCTTCGAGGCGTTGGCCGAAGCCGCCGCGCGCATCACGCGCTTTTACCGCGAACGCGGCTTCCTCGTGGCACGCGCCAACCTGCCCGCGCAGGACATCGCGGGCGGCACGGTCAGGCTGGAAATCCAGGAAGGCCGGCTGGGCATCGTCACTGTGGAGCCCACCAAAAATGTGCGCCTGGACCCGGGGGTGGCGCAGCGCTTCATTGCCGGCCTGGCGCCCGGTGCGGTGATACGCGAGGCCGAGATAGAGCGCGCCCTGCTGTTGCTGACGGACCTTCCCGGCATCACGGTGCGTGCCGTGCTGCGCGCGGGCGCCCAGCCCGGCACGGCCGACCTGGTGGTGCGGGTCAGCGAAAGCCCATTGGCGCAGGCGCGTTTTGGTTTTGACAACCAGGGCAACAGCTACACCGGCCGCAACCGCCTGACGGTGGAGCTGTCGGCCAATGACTGGCTGGGCCTGGGCGAAGCCTGGAGCGCCAAGGGCATCACCAGCTTCGAAGGGCTGACGGCCCAGACCCTGGGTGTGTCGGCGCCCCTGGGCGGCTCCGGCCTGCGCGCGGGCCTGGCGTATACCAACCTGCTCTACAAAATCGGACGCGATTTTGCGCCGCTGGATGCCAGCGGCGAGGGTGAGAGCCTCAGCGGTTTCGTCGCCTACCCTTTCATGCGCGGCCGGCAGGCCAACCTCACGGGCCAGTTCACGCTGGAGCAGAAAAACTATATAGACCGCGTCAACCAGGCCGGCCTGGACGTCAGGAAGTCCTCAACCCTGGCCAGGCTGGACTTCTACGGCGACTGGCGCGATGGCGTGACCGGCAACCCCGCGCTGACGAGTTATTCCCTGGGCCTGACACGCGGCCGCCTGAGCCGCGACACGATGTCCGACGCGGCCTTCGACGCGCGTTCGGCCATGACCAACGGCCGCTTCAGCAAGCTCAATTGGTCGCTCTCGCGCCTGCAGGCGCTGCCGGGCGGCTTCACGCTCCATGCTTCGCTGTCGGGCCAGCAGGCCTCGAAAAACCTCGACTCGTCCGAAGAGTTTTTCCTGGGCGGCCCGAATGGCGTGCGCGCCTATCCGCAAGGCGAGGGCGCGGGCGACGAGGGCTGGCTGTCCCGGCTGGAACTGCGCCACGGCCTGGGCCGGCTCGGCGGTTTCGGCGTGGAAGGGTTTCTGTTCTACGACGCCGGCCGCGTACGCATCGACAAAAATCCCTGGGATCCCGCGCAACTGAGCAACCACAGAAGCCTGCAGGGCGCCGGCCTGGGCCTGGTCTTCACGCGGCCCAAGGCGCTGACCGTCAGCGTCGGCGTGGCCTTCAAGCCCACCAGCACACCGAGCACCGTGGAGGCCTCGCACAGCCCGACGTTTTTTGTGCAGCTCAGCGGCGCGCCGCAAGCCTTCGCGGGCCTGGGCTCCTCGCTGTCGGACGATGCGGCGCTGAGCTCGGACAAGTTTGAGATCTACGGCGGCTTCGGCCTGGAGTTCGAGCAGGTCGCGCGCGACGGCGCGACGCCGGCCGGCCCGCGCGGCGCCACTTTCTCCGCCACACCCACGGGCAGGCAGCTGCCTTCCTACCTGCGCATCAGTGACCCCTCGTCCTCGATAGGGGTGCGCGGTGCGCTGGGCCTGGGTGGCGGGCTGGAAGCCTTCTGGCAGGTGGAGGCCGGCGTGGCCTACAAATACGTGCCCAAGACCGGTCCCAGCTCCGAGCGCCCTGAATCCAACGCGGCCACCAGCCTGCAGGATGCGGGCGTGGGCCTGCGCAGTCCCGACTGGGGGGCGGTGCGCTACGGCCAGTGGACCATGCCGTTTCGCGACATGACGGCCAAGTTCGATCCCTTCAATGACTACGGCATAGGCGGCGCGGGCGGCATCATAGGTTCGCCGGGCCTGGGCGTGGGTTCTTCCAGCGTCGCCGGGCCGGTCACCGAGGTGGGCGATGCGAACAACGACGATGCGGCCTTTATACGCAGGCAGCCCGGCGTGTGGCAGTACGCCACACCGGAATGGAAGGGCTTGTCGGCGCGCATCGCCTATTCCAACAACGGGCGCAGGGCGGCGCCCGACCTGGGCGCGGGTTCGGCCTGGGGTTTCAGCGGCTTCTATGTGAACGGGGCGCTCAAGCTCGGTATCGCCTACGAACAGCACAACCAGTATTTCGGCATTGCCAGCCTGGGCCGCAACAACCGCGGCGTCGGTTCATCGGCCACGGCAGTGACCCAGGGCACTTCGTCGCGCGACTGGGCCGTGAGCCTGGGCGCCAGCTACACGCTGGGCGCGACGACCTTCTCCATGCTGCTCGACAAGCTCTCGTACACCGAGTCGGACGTGATTCCCGGCAACACGGTGCCGGACCTGCAAAGCTACCGCCGCCGCGCCAGGCTGTTCGGCGTGACCCGCACCCTGGGCGCCTGGGAACTGCGCGCCAGTGCCGGCCGCGCCTCGCCCGGCAGCTGCGACACGGTGTCCAACGACCCCACGCTGCGCAGCTGCTCGACCGCGGGCCTGGGCGCAACCCTGGTGGCGCTGGGCTTTAACCGCACCGTCAGCAAAAACCTCAGCGTCTACGGCACCTACTCGCGCATACGCAACGACGGCTCGGCGAGCTACAACTTCCGCACCGGCGCGGTGTTCGCTTCGGCCGGCAACACGCCCGGCGTGGGCGCCGACGTGACCGGCTACGGCCTGGGTTTCAAGTACAGGTTCTGAGAAAGAGAGTCACGCATGCATGCCGTCCACCGCCGCTCGCCCCGCGCCTTTCGCCCCCTCCTGAATTCCGTGATGCTGGCCGTCCTGGCTTTGCAAGCCGGGCGGGTGCTTGCCGACGTGCTGCCGGGCAATACCTTGCCGACCAACGGCCAGGTGGTCGCCGGCTCTGGCGGCATCACCGCCTCGGGCAATGTGCTGACCGTCAACCAGTTCAGCGACAAGCTCACGGCGCAGTGGGACACTTTTAACATCGGCGCCGCGGCCAAGGTGAACTTCGTCCAGCCCTCGCGCTCGTCCATCGCGCTGAACCGCGTGATGTCCAGCGACCCCTCGCGCATCTACGGCCAGCTCAATGCCAACGGCCAGGTCTTCCTGGTCAATGCCGCAGGCATCCTGTTCGCGCCGGGCTCCAGTGTCAACGTCGGCGGGCTGGTGGCCAGCACGCTGGATATTTCCAATGCCGACTTCGCGGCCGGCAACATGCGTTTCAGCAACAACAGCGGCGCCACCGGCCAGGTGCTCAACCAGGGCACGCTCACGGCCAGCGAGGGCGGTTACGTCGCGCTCATCGGCCCGCAGGTCGCCAATGAAGGCAGCATCCATGCGCAGCGCGGCACGGTTGCCCTGGGCGCGGGCAACAGCGTCACGCTGGACATGCACGGCGACGGGCTGCTCAATCTGCAGGTGGACGGCGCCGCGCTGGCAGCGCTGGCGTCCAACAGCGGTGCCATCCAGGCCGACGGCGGGCTGGTGGTGATGGCCGCGCGCGCCGGCGGCGATCCGCTGGCCACCGTGCTCAACAACAGCGGCACGGTGCAGGCCAGAAGCCTGACAAACAAGAACGGCGTGATACGCCTGGAAGGCGGCGACAGCGGCGTGGTGGCCGTCAGCGGCACGCTGGACGCCTCGGGCTATGGCGCCAGCCAGACCGGCGGCACCGTCAAGGTGCTGGGCGACAAGGTCGGGCTGTTCGCCGGCGCGCGGGTCGATGCCTCGGGTGATGCCGGCGGCGGCACCGTGCTGCTGGGCGGCAACTGGCAGGGCTCGGGCAGCGAGCAGCGCGCGCGGGCGACCTTTATTGACGCCGATGCCCAGATCAAGGCCGATGCCGTGAACAGCGGCAACGGCGGCAAGGTCGTGGCCTGGTCCGACGAGAGCACACGCTACTACGGCAGCATCAGCGCCAAGGGCGGTGCGGTGAGTGGCCAGGGCGGTCATGCCGAGGTGTCGGGTGTCAACTTCCTGGACTACGCGGGCACGGCGGACCTCACGGCGGCCCGCGGCAGCGCCGGGTCGCTGCTGCTGGACCCGACCAACATCACGATCTCGACGGGGGCCAACACCGCGACCTGGAACGGCAGCAACACCTTCACCGGCTCGGGTGCCGCGTCCATCCTCAACACCACCACGCTGGTCAACCAGCTGGGCACGGCCAATGTGACCGTGAGCACGGCCAGCGCCGGCGCCTCGCTGGGCGACATCACGGTCAGCAACGCCATCGCCTACAACGGCGCGACCGACCGCACCCTGACCCTGCTGGCCAACCGCGACATCAACGTCAACGCCAACATCACCTCCGGCACGGCCAGGCTCAACGTGGTGCTGAACTCGGCCTCCGCCGGCGGCGCAGCCGTCGGCTCGGTGTCGCTGGGTTCCGGCGCGCAGATCGTGAGTAACGGCGGCAACATCACCATTGGCGGCGGCGCCGATCCCACGACCGGTTACGCCACCGGCGGCGGCGTCACCACCATAGGCTTTCGCATGGTGGGCGGCGGCAGCTTGCTGAGCAGCGGCGCCGGCAACATCCTGATCAATGCCAAGGGCGCGACGGGCCAGGCCTTCTCCATGGGTACCAGCGCCAACACCATCCAGAGCACCAGCGGCAATATCACCATCAATGCCCGCAATGCCGACGCCACGGCCTTCGGCATGAACAGCGGCACCAACATCATCCAGTCGACGGGCACGGGCAACATCAGCATCAGCGCCGAATCGACCGGTAACGCGCTGGGCATGACCATGGGCTCCAGCGGTACCAACACGATCCGCGTCGCGGACGGCGTGTTGAGCATCAACGCCAAGTCGACGGGCTCCAGCAGCGCGCTGGCCATAGGCTCGGGCACCAACACCCTGCAGGCCACCGGCAGCGGCAGCCTGTCGCTCACCGGCAACTCAAGTGGTTCCGGCAACGCCGTCTCCATGATCACCGGCACCAACCTGATGCGCACGGCCGGCGGCGATATCAGCATCAGTGGCACGGCCACGGGGACGGGCAGCGCTATCGTGCTGGGCGACGGCGCCGCCCAGGCCAAGGTTGAATCCACGGGCGCGGGCAACATCACGCTCACGGCCAACCGGCCGGTGGCGCTGAACCTGGCGACGGTCAGTTCGGGCGGTGGCAACATCACCGTGTCGGGAACGGGCGCGGGCGCGACGCAAGGCATCTCACTGACCGGCGGCAGCAAGATACAAACTGCTGGCGCGGGCGGCATCACGCTCACGGCGGCCAACACCGGCGGCAGCGCCTTGCTGATGGGCTCGGGCAGCAACCTGGTCGCGGCCTCAGGCTCCGGCAACGTCACGCTCGATTTGCAGTCCAGCAACGCGGGCTCCGGCTCGGGCCTGACCATGGGCAGCGGCGGCACGAATGCCATACGCACGGCCGACGGCACGCTGAGCATCAATGCCCGCTCCGCCGGCAGCAGCAGCGCGCTGGCGCTGGGCTCGGGCAGCAACACCCTGGAAGCGACCGGTGCCGGCCAGCTGGTGCTGGCCGGCGCGGCCACGGGCTCGGGCAACGGCATCTCGCTGGCCGGCGGCACCAACCAGGTCAAGACCGCCGGCGGCAACCTGTCCATGTCGGGCAGCAGCACGAATGGCGGTGACGGCATCACCTTCGGCTCGCTGAGCAATTCCGTGCTGTCGCAGGGCGGGAACATCAGCCTGAGCGGCAGCAGCACGCGCGGCGTCGGCGTGTCCATGGCCACCGGCGCCAACCTGGTACAGGCCGGCGGACAGGGCAGCCTCAGCGTCAACGCGCAGTCGGCCAGCACGGGCTCCGGCTCCGGCCTGGGCATGGGCACCGGCGGCACCAACACCTTGCGCACAGCGGACGGTGCGCTGACCGTCAATGCGCAATCGGCCGGCAGCAGCAGCGCGCTGGCGCTGGGCTCGGGCACCAACCTGATCGAATCCACCGGCAGCGGGCAAGTTGTGCTGGCCGGCAAGGCGCTGGGCTCCGGCAACGGCATCTCGCTGGCGGCCGGCGGCACCAACACGGTCCGCAGCGCGGGCGGCGACCTGACGGCCACCGGCACGGCCGTGGGCGACGGAGACGGCATCAACATGGCCAGTGGCAAAAACAGCTGGCTCACGCAGACCGGCAACATCACGCTGTCGGGCATCGCGGCGGGCTCGCGCACCGGCATCGCGATACGGCCCAGCACCGATGTGGCGACGATTGAAGCGGCCGGCGCCGGCAACATCAGCTTCAAGACCGACAGCTACGACAGCACGCCCACTTCCACCGGCACGGGCTCGGTGCGCATCGCGAGTGCCGGCGGCGTGCTGGCCATCGAGCAGCTGACGCCTGGCACCACCCTGGGCATAGGCGAAGGCGCGACCGGTCAACTCAACTGGAGCGGCGCGGAAATCGGCCAGGTCGCCACCGGCTTCTCCTCGGTGCGCCTGGGCAATATGCTGTCCGGCGCCATCGATATGCGGCCCCCGTCCTTTCTTGCGCCCGTGGTGCTGCCGGCGCGCTCCAGCGATGCGGCACGCCAGCAGGCCGCCATCGTCGCTTCCACGCAGGGCGAAGCGCCCGAGTCGGCGGCGGCCCATGAGCCCAATGAGAGCACGCAGGCTTTGCGTGTTGAAGAGCCCAATTTGCTGAAGGTGGAGGGCTTTGATGAAAAACCTTGAACCGTGGCGGTTTGTTGCGTCGGCCGCATTGGCTTTCAGCTTGGCCTTGCCCTGCCTGGCGCAGGAAAAAGTGCAGTTCCCCAGCCTGGACCGCTGGCAGGGCCCCGAGCGGCTGGTGCTGGACGGCTACCTCTACAAGCCCGAGACGCAGGGCCGCTTTGTCGCGCTGGTGATGTTCCACGGCTGCGCCGGCGCCCTTGGAAAAAACGGTGCCGTCACCCAGCGGTTTCGCGACACCGCCAAGCTGCTGAACGGCATGGGCTACGGCGTGCTGTTGGTGGACAGCTTCAACCCGCGCGGCGAGCGGCAGATCTGCACCGTCAATCCCAAGGCCAGGGCCATCCAGGAAGAGCATCGCTGGCTGGATGCCTACGGCGCGATCGAATACCTCAATACGCGGGCCGACGTGGTGCCCGGAAAGATTGGTGCGATYGGTTTTTCGCACGGCGGCACGGCGGCCGTGCAGGTGATGAATGCCGAGCTGCCGGTGAAAAAGCAGGGCGCGCCCGGCTTTGCCGCGGCTATCGCCATGTACCCCGGCTGCGCTTCCACGCTGGCCGCCAGGCCCGACTATGTGGCCTACGCGCCGCTTCTCATCCTGGCCGGCGAGCTCGACGACTGGACGCCGGCCCGCTACTGCCAGAAGCTGGCCGAACGCAGCAAGGAACGCGGCCAGCCCGTGGACATTGAAATCTACCCCGAGGCCTACCACGGCTTTGACGAACTGAGCCCCGTCAAGCTGCGCGAAGACGTGGTGCGCAGCGGCAAGCCCGTGCATGTGGGCGGCAACCCCGCCGCGCGCGTCGCCGCCCATGCGAGGATCCGCGAATTTTTCGCCAGACACCTGCCGGCCCAGTGAGCCGGCGCCCCATCCCAACATTCCACAAGGAAAGACCATGCGTTTACACACAGGAGCCCGCGCCTTGGCGCGGCTGGGTTTTGTTTTTTTCATGGCACAGGCGGCGGTGCATGCGCAGCTGCAACCGGTGCCGGCCCAGGACGTCGCGCCCGAGCCGTCCTCGGGCTACACCGAGAAGAAGGCCGTCACGGCGAAAAAATTCATGATCGCCACGGCCAATCCGCATGCAACGCGCGCCGGCCAGGAAATGCTCAAGGCCGGCGGCAGCGCGGTGGATGCGGCCATCGCCGCCGCCCTCATGCTGAACCTGACCGAGCCGCAGTCTTCGGGCATAGGCGGCGGCGCCTTCATCGTGAGCTACGACGCGGCGCAGAAGGCGCTGAACGCCTATGACGGCCGCGAAAAAGCACCGGCCTCGGCCAAGGGCGACCGCTTCCTCGACGCCAAGGGCAAGCCCCTGGCGCTCAAAGACGCCATCAACTCCGGCAAGTCCGTGGGCGTGCCCGGCCTGCTGCGCGTGATGGAGCTCGCGCACCAGAAGCACGGCAAGCTGCCGTGGGCCAAATTGTTTGAACCCACCATACGCCTGGCCGAGAACGGCTTTGCGGTGTCGGAGCGCCTGCACCACGTGATCAAGCTCGACAAGACGCTGCGCGCCAATGCGAATGCGCGCGCGTATTTTTACGACGCGGCCGGCGAGCCGCTGGCGGTCGGCGCCACGCTGAAAAACCCGGCTTTCGCGGCGGTGCTCAGGCGCGTCGCCAAGGAGGGCCCCGATGCCTTCTACAAGGGCGAGATCGCGCGCGACATCTCGGCCGCCGTGAATAGCCAGGCCCAGCCCGGCGACATGACGCCGCAGGACATCGCCGGCTACCAGGCCAGGGAGCGCGCGGTGCTGTGCGGCAACTACCGCGCCTACAAGGTTTGCGGCATGCCGCCGCCGTCGTCGGGTGGCATCGCGGTGCTGGCCATGCTGGGCGCGCTGGAGCGTTTCCCGCTGTCCAGCGTGCGGCCCAATTCCACCGAGGCCGTGCACCTGTTTTCCGAAGCCGGCCGCCTGGCTTATGCCGACCGCGACTACTACGTGGGCGACCCCGATTTTGTGAACGTGCCGGCGACGGCGCTGGTCTCGCCTGAATACCTCAAGACCCGCAGCGCGCTGATACGCACCGACGTGAGCATGAAGCGCGCATCGCCCGGCGTGCCGGCCGGCGTCAAGATGGCCTGGGCGCCCGATGAGGAATCGGAGATACCGGCGACCAGCCATATCTCGGTGATCGATGGCAGCGGCAACGCGGTGTCCATGACGACGACGATTGAGGCGGTATTCGGCAGCCACATCATGGTGCACGGCTTTTTGCTGAACAACCAGATGACGGACTTCGCGCTCGCGCCCGAAGAGAACGGCTTGCCGGTGGCCAACCGCATCGAGGGCGGCAAACGCCCGCGCAGCACCATGTCGCCCACGCTGGTGTTCGACGCCGACGGCAAGCTCAAGATGACGGTGGGCTCGCCGGGCGGCAGTGCCATCATCAATTACGTGACCAAGACCCTGGTGGGCGTGCTGGACTGGGGCCTGGACGTGCAGCAGGCGATATCGCTGCCGAATATGGGCAGCCGCAATCGCGCCACCGAGGTCGAGCTGGGCAGCGAGCTCGAAAAACTGTCCGCTCCCTTGAAGGCGCTGGGCCACGAGGTGCAGGTCATCGAATTCACCAGCGGCCTGCAGGGCATTGTGGTGACGCCCCAGGGCCTGGTTGGCGGTGCCGATCCGCGGCGCGAGGGGTTTGTGCTGGGGGAATGAGTTAGCGTTTTTTTGCGCAAGCTGCAAGCGGGCCGGCTGGAAGAGGATGCGCTATCTGCGAAGATAGCGTGCTTTATTTCCAGCAAACCCAGGAGCAGGCATGCAAGACGCTATCCATCCCCAGAGGCTTCAGGCCTCCCCGCGCGCATGACGGCGGGCGGGCAACTGGGTTTTGGTTTTGAGGAGGGCTTGCTGGCGATGGCTGCCGAAGCCGCTGCCGCCAGGCTGCGCAAGCCCAGGGCAGCGAAGACGTCCAAGCCCGCTGCGCCTGAAGCTTCGGCGCTTCCTCCCGCCGCGACAGGCGACAGCCCCGAAGCCATGGCCGCCGCGCTGGAAAAGCATCCCGACTACCGGGTGCTCAGGCGATTGGTGCCGGCCATGGAGTTTGCGCACGTGCCGACGGGTCCCGTGGCCCATGTGGTGATCCTGGACACCGAAACCACCGGGCTGGACGCTTCCCGCGACCAGATCATGGAACTGGCGTTGCTGCGCATACAGGTCGACACGCAGACGGGCCTGGCGACCGGCCCAGTGCAGGTCTATGACGGGCTGCGCGACCCGGGCATGCCGGTGCCCAAGATTGCGCGCGAGATCACCGGCATCACCGATGCGATGCTGGCCGGCCAGCAACTGGACATGGCGCGTGTCGGCAGCCTGCTTGAGGGCGTGGACCTTGTCATCGCACACAACGCGGGCTTTGACCGTCCTTTTGTGGAAGGCCTGATTCCCCAGGCGCAAGGCTTGAACTGGGCCTGCTCCTTCGCCGAGATCGACTGGACGGCCGCGGGCCGCGGGTCGGCCAAGCTCAGCGCGCTGGCTTCGGAGCTTGGCTGGTTCTACGATGCGCACCGCGCCGAGATGGACTGCCACGCGCTGCTCACGGTGCTGATGGCCGAGCTGCCGGGCTTGGGGCTTAACGGTTTGTCGCACCTGCTGTCCGAAGCGCGCAACCCCAGTTACCGCCTGCAGGCCACCGGCGCTCCCTTCGCGGCCAAAGACCTGCTCAAGAACCGCGGCTACCGCTGGGATGCGGCCGGCAAAGTCTGGCACACGAAGCTGGGCGGCGATGCCGCGCTGCAGTCCGAATGCGAGTGGCTTGAGCAATCGGTCTACGGCGGGCGCGCGGCGAGGCTTGCCTGGGAACGCTACGATGCGGCAAGCCGTTATTCGGGCCGCGCGGGCACCCCGGGCTGGGCGCAGCTGGGCAGCTGATCCATCTCCGCATGCGGGGAACAATCCCGTTTGCTCGCGGTCTGACGTGATTACATTCAGGAATTCGCCATGAAGATATTTCAAACTGTTTCCGGCGCGGCGCTTGCCGCGCTGCTGGTCGCCGGTTGCGCCACTGCTGTGCAACCCGGCATGTCGCGTGAGCAGGTTATTGCAAGCTATGGAACACCCACGCGCACCGTGCCGCTGGCTTCGGGCACGCGCCTGCAGTATTCCCGTCAGCCCGCGGGCCAGTCAGCCATCATGGTCGACCTCGATGCGGCGGGCAAGGTGGTGAGCGCCAGGCAGGTGCTGAACCTGCAGGACTTCTCCAGGATCGAAGTCGGCAAATGGACGCGCGCGGACGTGGAGCGCGAGTTCGGGCCTCCCGCGAAGGTCGACGGCGTGATTTCCTGGTCGGGCGACATCATGACCTACCGCTGGCGCGACGGCGTCCAGGACATGTTCTTTTTTGTCTACCTGGATGCCGGCAATGTGGTGCAGCGCGTCGGCCAGGGCATGGAGTTCCCGGTCAGGGTGAACGACCGCTGATTTTGTCTTATCCCCTCTCCCTCCGGGAGAAGGCGCAAGAGTAAGAGCATCAATCGCGCGACACCGCGCGGCCTATCTCCGGCCAGCGGTGGTGCAAATACATCCAGGCCACCAGGCCTATGCACATCATGCACAGCGACGATACCGCCAGTGCGGGTGTGGAATGCATCACCAGCGGTGCGATAACGCCGGCCACGATGCCGTTGGCGGTCGAGCCGATAAAGGCCTGCAGCGAAGACGCCATGCCGCGCCGCTCGGGGTAGAGGTCCAGCACCAGCAGGGTCACCACCGGCACCATCAGCGCCCAGCCGAAGGCGAACACGGCAATCGGAAACAGCGCCCACGAAGCGTGCGGCGTGAAGAGCAGGTTGGCCGCCAGGTTGAGCAGTGATGTGGCCAGCATGATGACGAAGCCGTGGCGTATCTGCTGCTTGGGCGCGATCTTGCCGGCCAGCCGGCCGCTCAGCCAGGCGCCTGACATGATGCCGGAGATGGTGAGGATGAAAAACCAGAAGAACTCGGTGGGTTGCAATGAGAGGTGCTCGCCCAGGAAGGCGGGCGCCGACAGCACGTATAAAAACATGCCGTTGAAGGGCACGCCGCTGGCCAGCGCCAGCAATAAAAAGCGCGGGCTGGAGCCCAGCTGCCAGTAGCCACGCATCAAATGCCGCACCTCAAACGGCTGGCGATCCAGCGGCGGCAGCGTCTCGGGCAGAAAGCGGAAGTTGGTCACCCAGAGCACCACGCCCACGCCCGTGAGAAACCAGAAGATGCTGTGCCAGCCGAGGTGCACGAACAGCCAGCCGCCCACGATGGGTGCCAGCGCGGGCGCCACACCGAAATAAATCGTGACCTGGCTCATGACCTGCTGGGCCTGGGCGGGCGGGTACATGTCGCGTATGACGGCGCGCGAGACCACGATGCCGGCGCCCGTCGACAGGCCCTGCACGGCCCGGAAGAAAACCAGCTGGCCTATGCTTTGCGACAGCGCGCAGCCCGCCGATGCCAGCGTGAACAGCGCGATGCCCCAGAGCACCACGGGCCGGCGGCCGAAGCTGTCGGCCAGCGCGCCGTGGAACAAATTCATGAAGGCAAAACCGAACAGGTAGGCCGACAGCGTCTGCTGCATTTCCACCGGCGAGGCGCCCAGCGATCGCGCGATGCCGGAAAACGCCGGGATGTAGGTGTCGATGGAAAACGGCCCCAGCATGCCGAGGATGGCCAGCAGGGCGGCAAGTGTCCAGCGCGGTGCGCGCCAAAGCTGGTCGGCGTTGGGGTTCATGCGTTTTTGAGTTTGAGCGCGGTTTCGTAGAGTTCGTTGCGTCCCAGGCCGGTGATGTCGGCGGCCATTTTCACGGCGGTCTTGAGCGGCAGTTCGGCCAGCAGTAACTGCAGCACCCGCGTGCCGTCCTCGGCGCTTTCGGGTGCGGCAGACGGGTGCAGCACCAGGGCGAACTCGCCGCGTGTGCGCTGCGGCCCCGCGGCCAGCCAGGCCGCGAAGTCCTGTGCCGGCATGGTCGCGATTTCTTCAAACTGCTTGGTCAATTCGCGGCCGACCGTCACAAGACGCTCCCCCAGAACGGCCATGGCGCGCGCCAGCGCTTCGATGCGATGCGGCGCTTCAAGAATGACGACGGCCCGCGAGTCGGCCTGCAGCGCGGCGATGGCCTGGTCGCGCTCGCCGGCCTTGCTCGGCAGGAAACCGGCAAACACAAAACCCGTTTCGCCGCCGGGGCTGCCGAGCCCGGCCACGCTGAGTACGGTTGTGACGCTGCTGGCCCCGGGCAGGGGCATGATGGCCAGCCCCGCTGCGCGCACGGCGGCAACCAGTCGCGCGCCGGGGTCGCTCACGGCGGGCGTTCCGGCGTCGCTGACATAGGCCACGCGCTCACCGCGCTGCAGGCGTTCGATCACCAGGCCGGCGGCTTCGGCCTCGTTGTGCTCATGCACCGCGAGCAGCGGCTTGTCGATGCCGTACTGGCGCAGCAGGGGCTGCGAGTGGCGCTTGTCCTCGCAGGCAATCGCGTCCACGAGTTGCAGCACCTGCAGCGCGCGCAGGCTGATGTCGGCCAGGTTGCCGATGGGCGTGGCCACGACATACAGTGCGCTTTCCGGATAATGCTGCATGCCCGCCGCGGCGCGCGCCGCATCCAGTGCCAGGTCGAAAGAAGCGTTCAATGTGGTTTTCCAGAAAGCAGGTTTCCAAGGTGCCGCCGGTGGGCGCGGCCGCTGAGGTGCGGCCCTTGCCCGCTCAGGTTACCACCAAGTCGCGCGGTGATGCCGCGGAATCCGCCGCGCGCGCTTACCTGGTGCGGGCCGGCCTGCGCTTCGTGGAGGCCAATTATCGAACGCCGGGCCGAGGCGGCGGCGAGATCGACCTGGTGATGCGCGCGGCCGACGGCACGCTGGTGTTTGTGGAAGTGCGCCAGCGGACGGATGACTCGCATGGCGGCGCGGCGGCCAGCATCAGCGGCGCCAAGCAGCAACGCATCGTGCTGGCGGCGCGCCACTACCTGATGCGCTTCGCGAGCCCGCCGCCCTGCCGGTTTGATGTGGTGCTGGTCAAGGGCGCGATGGGCGATAAAACAGGCGCGGCCATCGAATGGCTGCCCGCCGCTTTCGACGCTTCGTGAACACTGCGCGCCGGTTGCTTCGTCAGGCCTGGAGTTCCTGGAATTCGCTCGGATGCACGGTCTCGATCATCTTGTTGTCGCGCAGGAAGGTGACGATCCAGTGCCCGAACTTTTGCGTGAAATGCACCGGGACCGTCTCGTTGAGGGCGAACGCGATCGATTGCCGGACCGGCAGGTCGATGTCGCGTTGGTCCTGGGGCGGCACGTCGACGCGTATCAGCATGAAGGTGCCCCGGTCCTGGAGCTCCACGCTCGGAAACGACCATCTCGCGGCCGTCGCCCGCACAAAGGCGGTGGTGACCTGGCTGACGACTTCCGGATCAAAGACGGGACTGCTCATGGGTGTGGAGAACTGGGTGGGTAAGTAACCGTATGTATCGAATGATCGCCCAAACTTTCCTCAAGCGGCGGCCGCGCGCCACGATTTTCAGAATGAACAGGGCATAGTTCCTGGAACTAGTTCCGGTTTTCGGCTCTGCCGTTTAAGGCGCCCTTCACGCGCAGGTCCGGTCTTGGCGATGAAGGGCAAGGATCACCCGCTATCATTGGCGCATGCTTGAACAACGCATAGAACAACAGTTTATTGACAGCGCCGACCTCAAGTACCAGGCCGCACAGGTTTTGTCCAAGCCGGTCGCGGCGGCGGTGCAGGCCATTCTGGCCAGCGTCACCAGCGGCGGCAAGGTGCTGGCCTGCGGCAACGGCGGGTCGGCCGCCGACGCCCAGCATTTCGCCGCCGAATTCGTCGGCCGCTATGAACGCGAAAGGCCCGAGCTGGGCGCGATCGCCTTGACGACGGACAGCTCCATCCTCACGGCGATCGCCAACGACTACGATTTTTCGGTGATCTTTTCCAAGCAGGTTCGCGCGCTGGGCGGCGCCGGCGACGTGTTGCTGGCCATGAGCACCAGCGGCAACTCGGCCAATGTGCTGGCCGCCATCGAAGCCGCCCACGAGCGCGAGATGACCGTCGTGGCCCTGACGGGCCGCGGCGGCGGCAAGATCACCCACGCCCTGCGTGAAACCGATGTGCATATCTGCGTGCCGCATGAGCGGACCGCGCGTATCCAGGAAGTGCACCTTCTCGTCCTGCATTGCATCTGCGATGGCGTGGACACCCAGTTACTTGGCGACCAGGAGACCTCTGTATGAAACGTGTTTCGTTGAAACGGCTGACTTTGGCCATCGTTACCGCTACCCTGCTGGGCGGCAGCCTGACGGCGTGCTTTCCGCTCATGGTGGGCGGCGTCGCGGGTGGCGCGCTGGTGGCGACCGACCGCCGCACCTCCGGCGCGCAGCTCGAAGACGAAGGCATAGAGCTGCGCGCCACCAGCCGCATCCGCAGCAATGTCGGCGAGCGCGTGCACGTCAATCTGACCAGCTACAACCGCCAGGTGCTGCTCACCGGTGAGGTGCCGAACGCTCAGGACAAACAACTGGTCGAGCAGATCGTCGCGCGTGTGGAGAACGTGAACTCGGTGGTCAACGAGCTGGTCGTCATGGGCAACTCGACCCTGACGCAGCGTTCTTCCGACACCCTGGTCACCGGCCGGGTCAAGGCCATGCTGGTCGATGCCCGCGACCTGTCCTCCAACGCCTTCAAGGTGGTGACGGAACGCGGCACGACCTACCTGATGGGCCGCGTCACGCAGCGCGAAGCCGATCGCGCCACCGAGGTGGTGCGCTCCACGCCCGGCGTGCAGAAGGTCATTCGCATTTTCGAAATCATCAGCGAGGAAGAGCTGGCCCGCATGCTGCCGTCCAAGCCCGCCGCGCAACCGGCCCAAAGCAACAAGCCCGCAGGCAGCTGAGCCAAAGCAGCGGGCCAAAAGCAAAGCGGCCGCACCGGACAAGCCGGTGCGGCCGCTTTTTTTTCGTCAGGGATTATTTGAGGCGCTTGATGAGGCTCGAAGTATCCCATCGCTGGCCGCCCATGGCCTGCACGTCCGCGTAGAACTGGTCGACCAGGGCGGTGACGGGCAGGCGTGCGCCGTTGCGCTTGGCTTCGTCCAGCACCAGGCCCAGGTCCTTGCGCATCCAGTCGACGGCGAAGCCGAAATCGAATTTGTCGGCGACCATGGTTTTGCCTCGGTTGTCGAGCTGCCAGCTTTGCGCGGCGCCCTTGCCGATCACCTCCAGCACCTGGTTCACGTCCAGCCCGGCTTTCTGGCCGAAGGCCACCGCTTCGCTCAGGCCCTGCACCAGTCCGGCGATGCAGATCTGGTTGACCATCTTGGTGAGCTGGCCTGCGCCGCTGGCGCCCATCAGCGTGAAGGCCTTGGAGAACGCCATGCCCGCGGGTTTGACGGCATCGAACGCCGCCTTGTCGCCGCCGCACATCACTGTGAGCGCACCGTTCTGCGCACCGGCCTGGCCGCCCGACACCGGGGCGTCGATGAACTGCAGGCCGAGCTTGGCCGCCGCCGCATAGAGTTCACGCGCCACATCGGCCGAGGCCGTGGTGTGGTCGACAAAAATGGCGCCCGGCTTCATGCCCGCGAAGGCGCCGTCCGCGCCCAGCGTGACGGCGCGCAGGTCGTCGTCATTGCCGACGCAGCAAAACACGATGTCGGCGCCTGCCACTGCCAGGCGCGGCAAGGCGGCATGCGCGGGTTTGGACGTCGCCGCGAACTCCGCGACCCAGGCGGCCGCCTTGGCGGGGCTGCGGTTGTAAACCGTGACGCTGTGGCCGGCCAGCGCCAGGTGGCCGGCCATGGGATAGCCCATGACGCCCAGGCCCAGGAAGGCGACCTGGCGGGGAGAGGAGGATTCGTAGGTTTTTGGGGTGGTGCTGGACATGGGGATAGGCTTGGGAGAGGGCGCGCAAGAGGCCTGCGCAGGGGATTCGAAGGGGTTGGCAAAAGGCGGTGGCCGGCGCTCCCGCTTTAAACGATGGCGAAGTTTTCGGTGCCGGCCGCCAGGTCGGTCGACTTGGCACGCTGCGAATTGAGCTTGATCTGCAGGCGCAGGTCGTTCACGGAGTCGGCGTTGCGCAGGGCGTCTTCGTAGGTGATGTAGTGGCTCTCGAAGGCGTCATACAGGGCCTGGTCGAAAGTCTGCATGCCCAGGTTGCGGCTCTTTTTCATGATCTCCTTGATCTCGGAGACTTCGCCCTTGAAGATCAGGTCGGAGATCAGCGGCGAGTTGAGCATGACTTCGACCGCGGCGAAGCGGCCCTTGCCGTCCTGCTTGGGCACCAGGCGCTGCGAGATCATGGCCTTGAGGTTGAGCGACAAGTCCATCAGCAACTGGGTGCGGCGCTCTTCGGGGAAGAAGTTGATCACGCGGTCCAGCGCCTGGTTGGCGCTGTTGGCGTGCAGCGTGGCCAGGCAGAGGTGGCCGGTTTCGGCGAAGGCGATGGCGTGTTCCATGGTTTCACGGTCGCGGATTTCGCCCATCAGGATCACGTCGGGCGCCTGGCGCAGCGTGTTTTTCAGGGCCGCTTCCCAGCTGTCGGTGTCCAGGCCCACTTCGCGCTGCGTGATCACGCAGTTCTTGTGCGCATGGACGAACTCCACCGGGTCTTCGATCGTGATGATGTGGCCGTAGGACTGCTCGTTGCGCCAGTCCACCATGGCGGCCAGCGTGGTCGATTTGCCCGAGCCGGTGGCGCCGACCAGGATGGTCAGGCCGCGCTTGCTCATGACCACGTCCTTCAGCACCTGGGGCACGCCCAGTCCGTCAATGGTGGGCAGCGTGGCCGGAATCGTCCGCATGACCATGCCGACCTTGCCTTGCTGGATGAAGGCGTTCACACGGAAGCGCCCCACGCCCGGTGGCGAGATCGCGAAATTGCATTCCTTGGTGCGCTCGAACTCCGCCGCCTGTTTGTCGTTCATGATGGAACGCGCCAGCGCCAGCGTGTGGTTGGCGTTGAGCGGCTGCGGTGACACTTTGGTCACCTTGCCGTCGACCTTCATGGCCGGCGGGAAGTCGCCCGTGATGAACAGGTCGCTGCCGTTGCGGCTGACCATGAGTTTGAGCAAGTCGTTGATGAATTTACTGGCCTGGTCGCGTTCCATGAGCGGCTCCTTTAATCATTAATGCCCCACGCTTGTCACTTCGTGTACTGCGCTGCCCCCGAGGGGCCGCTGCGCCTGCGGCCCGGCAAAGCCGGTTCCGCGGCCCCTGCTGGCAGGGAACAAGTCCGTGTTGCGCGTGTTGCCCATCTCTAGCCCGGAAAGTTCTCGGGGATTTTTGCCTTGCCGCGGGCTTCCGCGGGAGAAATGACGTTGCGTTTGACCAGGTCGGTCAGGTTCTGGTCCAGGGTCTGCATGCCCACGCTGTTGCCGGTCTGGATGGACGAGTACATCTGCGCGACCTTGGCTTCGCGGATCAGGTTGCGGATGGCGGAGGTGCCCAGCATGATCTCGTGCGCCGCGACCCGGCCCGCGCCGTCCTTGGTCTTGCACAGCGTCTGCGAAATCACCGCCTGCAGCGACTCCGACAGCATGGAGCGGATCATTTCCTTTTCTTCGGCCGGGAACACGTCGATGATCCGGTCGATCGTCTTGGCGGCGCTGGAGGTGTGCAGCGTGCCGAAGACCAGGTGGCCGGTTTCAGCGGCCGACATGGCCAGGCGAATGGTTTCCAGGTCGCGCATTTCACCCACCAGGATGGCGTCCGGGTCTTCGCGCAGGGCGGATTTCAGCGCGGCGTTGAAGCTCAAGGTGTGCGGGCCGACCTCGCGCTGGTTGATCAGGCATTTTTTGGATTCGTGCACGAACTCGATCGGGTCTTCCACCGTGAGAATGTGGCCGTACTCGGTTTCGTTCAGGAAGTTGACCATGGCGGCCAGCGTGGTGGACTTGCCCGAACCCGTGGGTCCGGTGACCAGCACCATGCCGCGCGGCTTGAGCGCCAGGTCGCCGAAAATTTTCGGCGCGTTGAGCTGCTCCAGCGTCAGGATCTTGGATGGAATGGTCCGCAGCACGGCGCCGGCGCCGCGGTTCTGGTTGAAGGCGTTGACGCGAAAGCGGGCCAGCCCGTCGATCTCGAAGGAGAAGTCGACCTCCAGGAATTCTTCGTAGGTTTTGCGCTGGGTGTCATTCATGATGTCGTACACCATGGAATGCACCTGCTTGTGGTCCAGCGGATCGATGTTGATGCGCCGCACGTCGCCGTGGACCCGGATCATGGGGGGCAAGCCAGCCGACAAATGCAAGTCAGACGCCTTGTTCTTGACGCTAAAGGCCAGCAACTGCGTGATATCCATCCCGGGACCCTTTAAAAATAGTTTTCAACTAAAGTTTACAGTTCGATTATGACCACGATTGTTCGTAATCTCCAGCTTGTCCGTGACCGTATCACCACGGCCTGCTTCGCCGCCGGGCGCAACCCGGCCTCCGTGCGGCTGCTGGCCGTGTCCAAAACCTTCGGCGCCGATGCCGTCGCCGATGCCGCTTCCGATGGCCAGCGTGCCTTTGGCGAGAACTACATCGCCGAAGGGGTGGAAAAGATACTTGCATTGCGGAGCCAACCGGTGGGCGGAGCAGCCCTTGAGTGGCACTGCATAGGCCCGGTGCAAAGCAACAAAACCCGGCTGGTCGCCGAGCATTTTGACTGGGTCCAGTCGGTAGACCGGCTCAAGATTGCGCAGCGCTTAAGCGAGCAGCGGCCCGCCGGCCTGCCGCCGCTGCAGATCTGCCTGCAGGTCAATATCGACGGCGGCGCCAACAAGTCGGGCCTGGCGCCGGACGAAGTTCAGGCCCTGGCGCAGGATGTTGCGCAACTGCCGCGCCTGGTGCTGCGCGGCCTGATGGCCATACCCGAGCCGGCCGCGGATTTTGATGCGGCCTGCGCGGTGCATGCCCGGACCAAGGCGGTGTTTGATGCGGTCAATGCTTCGGGTGTCTTGCCGACGCCTATGGATACCTTGTCACTGGGCATGACCGCCGACCTGGAGGCCGCCATCCATGCGGGCAGCACCATGGTGCGTGTAGGAACAGCTATCTTCGGCAAGAGGTAAGCCCCCACGCTTTTCACTTCGCCTTCGGCTCCGTGTAATGCACTGCCCCCCAAGGGGGCGCTGCGCCTGCGGCCCGGCCCTTCGACAGGCTCAGGACAGGCCGAGGCCGGTTCCGCGGCCCCTGCTGGTGAATATGCCCGCCTCGGGGCTTCTTCTATTTCTTGGGGACAGCGATGGGTTTGATGGTGCCGCAGTCCGCCGACAGCCATTTGCCTGTCGCATCCATGGTCATCTTCTCGGGCTTGCCCTTGACGGTGGTCGTGGTGTTCATCTTCATGGTGTAACCGGTATCGCCGTTGAAGGTCATCACGCCTTCGCCGCTCGAAGGCGGTTGCGCGCATGTATAGGAGAACTTCACGGTGCTGCCGCTGGCCGGCGAGCGGGTGGTCTTGCAATCGCCTTGCTGCTGCTGCGGCAATTCATTGCGTTCAGCCATCTCCTTGGTGACGCACATCTTCATGGTCATGCCACCGCCCGATCCCATGGACATGCCCTGCTTGGCCATCATGTCCTGCATCTGTTTGCGCTGCTCGGGCGGCATGCTGGCCATCTGCTTTTCCATGTTGGCCATGGCCTTTTCCATCTCGCCGGAGCTCGACTGCATTTTGTTGGTGATTTCCCACAAGCCAGGCTTGGTGGTTTGCGCGAAAGCGCCGGCGGTGAATGCCAGCGTGGCGGCTGCCAGCAGAAGGGATGTCGATTTCATAGGCACTCCTGGTGAGGTCGAAAGGAAGGGTGAGGGGTGGATAGAGCTCGCATTATGGCCAGGGCGGTACGCGTCAGCGCATGAATTTTCCGCCGCGCCCGATGATGGTCAGGTCGGTGAAGCGCGAGCCTTCGTGGTTTTTGGGCGCGTAGTTGACGGTAAAGCCGCCCATGTTGTGGTCGCGCATCGATTCCAGCGCCGTGGCCAGGCTCTCGCGGGTCAGCGGCTTGCCGGCCCGGCGCAGGCCCTCGGTAAATACCTTGGCCGCCAGAAAGCCCTCCATGCTTGAGAAATCAAAGTCCTTGTTGCCGGCTTCCGTCATGCGCTGCTGGTACTCGCGCACGATGGCCGACGACGGCGTGTAGGGAAAGGGCATGACCTGCGAAATGGTCACGCCCGCTCCGGCATCGCCCAGTTCTTCAGCCAGGGCCTTGGAGCCGACAAAACTCACATTGAAAAACTGCCCGCCGTAGGCCTTGGCGCGGGCTTGCTTGATCAGCGCGGCGCAGGACTTGTAGGCGCTGATCTGTATCACCGCCTCGGGCGCGGCCTTGAGGATTTCCGCCAGCGGCGCGGCCACGTCCACGCTGTTGCGCTCGACGGTCACGCTGGCCGCCGGCTTGAGGTTGCGTTTGCCGAGCGCCCGCATCACGCCCTCCAGCCCGGCCTTGCCGTAGGAGTCGTTCTGGTAGAAGATCGCGATTTTGGTGATGCCGACGGTGCTCAGGTGCTGCACGATGCGCTCGGTCTCGTCAAAGTAGCTGGCGCGCACATGAAAGATGTTGCGGTTGAAGGGCTCGCGCAGGGCCTGCGCGCCGGTGAAAGGGCCTATCAAGGGAATGCCGGCCGCGTTGATGGCCGGCACGGCGGCCAGCGTGGTCGGCGTGCCGACCGAGCCGATCAGCGCGAACACCTTGTCCTCCTCGATCAGGGCCTTGACCGCGGCGGCGGCCTTCTCGGGCTCGTAGCCGTCGTCGCGCGAAACCAGCTTGAGGCTGCGGCCGTTGATGCCTCCCGCCGCATTCACCGCATTGAAATGGGCCAGTATGCCCAGCTGCATGCGCTTGCCCAGCTCGGCCGCGGGGCCGGTCTGGGCGGCGAACTGCCCGACCAGGATTTCGCTGTCGCTGACACCGGTTTCCGCGCAATGCGCGGTGCCGGCGGCCAGCGCCAGCAGCAGTGCGCCGAACCGGGACCATGGCTGGTTGTTCATCAGGAAGCCCTCCGATGTTGTCGCAGGCGGGGATACGGCTGCGGCTACTTATGCAATCCACCACCTAGGTGTTGTGATGCCAAGGTATCCCAAGCCTGCAGGCTTGGCAACGCGGTTAGCCCCCGTTCCTGCGCTTGCAGTGCTTCATGAGCGGAAAAAATGCCGCAAAAGTCTCGAATTGCACGATAAATGCCCCGTGGGGGCTTACACGCCCAGTGCCAGCCGGGTGGTGTTCTTGACTTCTTCCATCACCGCATAAGTGCGGGTTTCACGCACGCCAGGCAGTTGCCAGAGGACGGTGCCGGCGAAAGAGCGGTAGGCCGCCATGTCGGCCATGCGGGTCTTGAGCAGGTAATCGAAGCCGCCGGCGACCATATGGCATTCGCTGATTTCAGGGTGCACCTGCACCGCCGCCTTGAAGGCCTCGAACACATTGGGTGTGGTGCGGTCCAGCAGCACCTCCACAAACACCATCATGCCGGCGCCCAGCTTGAGCGGGTTGAGCAGGGCCTCATAGCCCAATATGTAGCCATCCCGCGTCAGCCGCTGGACCCGCGCCAGCACGGCTGTTGGCGACAGGGCTACGCTCTCGGCGAGCTTGAGGTTGGAAATCCGGCCGTCCTGCTGCAAAACATTCAGGATTTTGAGGTCAATGCGGTCAATTTCTGTGGAAGCTTCAAACATGGGTAGTGAATTATTCGGTGAAAAAGGGAAATTTAGCGGGAAATTCGGCATTGTTCAATGGAACATCGCTGCATCCACTGAATAAATGCCTCAAACCGCCAAATCCTCCCTGGAGTCACCGATGCCCGCCACCCCGCGCCTTCCTTTTCCATATCGCCCCGAAGCCGAGATCGTGGCCAGCCATCTGCAAGGCCTGGCTGGCGCGCTGGACTGGGCGGCGGCCGCGCATTCCGCGCAGCCCTGGGTGCAGGCGGTGCGCGACAACCCGCCGCCTTTTTGGGCCATGGAAAGCCTGCTCAAGGAATACCCGATTTCCAGCGCCGAGGGCCTGGCCCTGATGCGGCTGGCCGAAGCGCTGCTGCGCGTGCCGGATGCCGAAACGGCGATTGCACTGACGGCCGACCAGCTGGGGCGGGCCGATTTTGACGGTGCCGGCGACGGCGTGATGGCGCGCCTGTCGGCGTCCGCGATCGCGATGTCAAAAATGTTTTTGCCCGACCCTTCGACGGGCTCAGGGCGAACGGATTCTGGGCCCAATCTGATGAGCAAGCTGGGCGCGCGCACCGTCGTGGCCGCCACCCTGCGCGCCGTGCAGTTGCTGGGCCGGCAATTTGTGCTGGGCCAGACCATTGGCGATGCCATGGGCGAGGCCGACGACAGCCGTAAAAAAATCCCGAATTTGCGCTTCAGCTACGACATGCTGGGCGAAGGCGCACGCACCGACGCCGATGCGCTGCGCTACCTCGCGAGCTACACGAATGCCATCCAGGCCATTGCGGCCGGCGCGAATGCCGCAAGCCCGACCGAAAAAAACGACGGCATTTCCATCAAACTCAGCGCGCTGCACCCGCGCTACGAAGACGCGCAGCGCGAACGCGTGATGGCCGAACTGGTGCCGCGCGTTTGGGGGCTGTGCGAATTGTCGGCGCGGGCCAATATCAACCTCACGATTGACGCCGAGGAGGTCGACCGGCTGGAGTTGTCGCTGGACGTGTTTGAGGCGCTGGCCGCCCAGGTGGCGCAACACCATCCGCAGTGGCAGGGCTTCGGCCTGGCCATGCAGGCCTACCAGACGCGTGCACTGGACCTGATCCACCACATCGCCGCCATCGCCCGCAAGTACAAGCTGCGCCTGATGTGCCGGCTGGTCAAGGGTGCGTATTGGGATTCGGAAATCAAGCGCGCGCAGGAGATGGGCTTGCCGCACTACCCGGTGTTCACCCACAAGCACCACACCGATGTGTCTTACCTGGCCTGTGCGCAGGCCCTGCTGGCCGTGCCCGATGCGATTTACCCGCAGTTCGCCGGCCACAATGCCGCGACCATTGCCGCGATTTTGCAGATGGCTTCGCGCAACGCCGTGCCGTTTGAGCTGCAGCGCCTGCACGGCATGGGCGAGGGTGTGTTCCGCGAGGTGCTGAAGAACCCGCTGATCAGCTGCCGCGTCTATGCGCCCGTGGGGGCGCACCGCGACCTGCTGGCCTACCTGGTGCGCCGCCTGCTGGAGAACGGCGCGAATTCCTCCTTTGTGCATCAGCTCGCCGACGAGTCGGTTGGCATGGGCGAGCTGCTGACATCGCCGCTGCGCCTTGAGCCCGAGTCTTCGTTGCCCTTGCCGCCCGCGCTCTACGGCCCGAGCCGCCCCAACAGCCTGGGCCTGGACTTGACGGTCGAGAGCATGCGCGCGCCGTTGCTGGCCGCGCTGGCCACCACGCCGGTGCCGGTGGTGCCGGAGTTTGACGCCGCACGCGCTGCCGATCTTGCGGGCAAAGGCGTCAGCGCCCATCGGCACTGGAGCAAACTGGACGTGGTCGAACGCGCGGCCATCCTGCGCCGCGCCGCCGACACGATGGAGCGGCAGATGCCGAAGTTCTGCGCGCTGCTGGTCAAGGAGGCCTTCAAGACCTGGGGCGACGCGGTGTCGGAAGTGCGCGAGGCGGTGGATTTCCTGCGTTACTACGCCAACGAGGCCGAGCGCATCATGCAGCCGGTGGCATTGCCCGGTCCGACCGGTGAGACCAACGAGCTGCGCCTGACCGCGCGCGGCGTCTGGGTCTGCATCAGCCCCTGGAATTTCCCGCTGGCCATCTTCACCGGCCAGGTCGCGGCCGCGCTGGCCACCGGCAACGCCGTGCTGGCCAAGCCCGCCGAGCAGACGCCGGGCGTGGCTTGGGAGGCGGTGAAGCTGCTGCATGAGGCCGGCGTGCCCGAGGGCGCGCTGCAGCTCGCGCACGGCCCCGGCGAGACCGTGGGCGCGGCGCTGGTGGCGGCGCCCCAGGTCGCCGGCGTGGTGTTCACCGGCTCCACCCAGGTCGCCAAGATCATCAACCGCGCGCTCGCCGCCAAGGACGGCCCCATCGTCCCGCTGATTGCCGAAACCGGCGGCATCAACGCCATGCTGGTCGACAGCACGGCCCTGCCCGAACAGGTCGCCGATGCGGTGGTGCAAAGCGCGTTCCGCTCGGCCGGCCAGCGCTGCTCGGCGCTGCGCCTGCTGTGCGTGCACGAAGGGATCGCGGACCACGTGATGGAGATGATCCAGGGCGCGGCGCAAGAGCTGGTGGCCGGTGAGACGGCCGACCTCGCCACCGACGTCGGCCCGGTGATTGACCGTGAAGCGTTTGACAACATCCAGAAGCATTTGCAGCGCCTGGGCTCCGGCGCCAAGGTGCTGGTCGCCCCGGCGCAGCGCGCGCAAGCCGCATCCGGCCCCCTGGCCAACCTGATCCCGCCCGCGGCCTTTGAAGTGCGCAGCCTGGCCGACGTGAAAGACGAAATCTTCGGCCCCGTGCTGCAGGTGGTGCGCTGGGGCAGCGGCGAACTCAAGGACCCGCAGGCCGTGATCGCGCAGATCAATGCACTGGGCTACGGCCTCACCCTCGGCATACAGACCCGCATCGATTCGCGCGCACAGGCGCTGGCGGCGGCTGCGCACGTCGGCAACATTTATGTGAACCGCAACATGATTGGTGCGGTGGTGGGGGTGCAGCCGTTTGGTGGAGAGGGGCTCTCCGGCACCGGCCCGAAGGCGGGTGGGCCGCATTACCTGTATCGCTTCTGTGCTGAGCAGACGGTGACGGTGAATACTACGGCTGCTGGGGGGAATGCTGCACTCCTTGCAGGAGGGGCTTGACGGTCGGGTCTTGTTCCGACGGGGCGCTCTTCTCTTAGTTCTGCTGGCCGGGGTTGCCCGGCGGCAACTCACTTTTCTTTGCTTCGCCAAAGAAAAGTAAGCAAAAGAAAGGCGACCCTGGTGTCTGCGTCCCTCCGCTTCGCTACGGGCAGCCTGCGGTGCTCGGTCCAGACGGGGTCAAAAACAACTCGCCTTCGGCTCAAACAAGTTTTTGCCCTGATCCGTCTGGCCCTGTGCTCCTCGGCGCATACACAAGGGGTGGGAACAGGAATACCGAACAGCTGAATACCTGAAGAAACAAGGACACGCCGTGGCGTGTCCTTGTTTGTATTGGTATTGGTTTCTTTGTCTTCTGACCCCGCTCCCGATTGCCCCGTCCTGGCTGGGCCGAGGAGCGCAGAGACAAGCGGATCAGGGCAAAAACGTGTCTGAGCGAAGCGAGTTGTTTTTGACCCCGCTTGGCTCGAGCACCGCAGGTTGCCCGCAGCGAAGCGTAGGGACCCAGACTGCGGGTCGCCTTTTCTTTGCTTACGTTCTTTTGGCGAAGCAAAAGAAAGTAAGTCGCCCGCCGGGGCGAGTCCC
The DNA here is from genome assembly GCF_056402935.1 of Polaromonas sp. P3_B1. Lineage (NCBI taxonomy): Bacteria > Pseudomonadati > Pseudomonadota > Betaproteobacteria > Burkholderiales > Comamonadaceae > Polaromonas > Polaromonas sp. P3_B1. The sequence continues at coordinate 16,782 of NZ_JBFUGK010000034.1, read as the reverse complement.
GGCCAGCAGGACTAAGAAGAGTGAGACGAAGTTAGAGAGCGCGCCAGCCGGAGCAAGACCCGGCCCTCAAATCTCAATTTTGCTACCCAACTCCACAACAGAGTTATTAGGCAAATTCAAAAAATCCGCCGCTCCACTCGCGTTGTGGTGCATCTGCGCAAACAGCTTCTCGCGCCACGGCGCCATGCCGCTGCCAATCGTCGGGATCACGGTGTCGCGCGAGAGGAAGTAGCTGGTGGTCATGGACTCCAGTTCGCAGCCGCGGCCCTTGATCTGCTGCAAGGCCTTAGGCAGGTCCAGGTCGTTCTTGAAACCGTAGTGCACGTTGACTTGCCAGCAGTCATGCCCCAGTGCCTGGATTTCCAGGCGCTTGTTCATGCCTATCCACGGGATTTCGTGGTTGCGCACCGTGACGAACAGGTTTTGCTCGTGCAGCACCTTGTTGTGCTTGAGGTTGTGCAGCAGCGCGTTTGGCACGCTGCCGGGCTCGGCGGTCAGGAACACGGCGGTGCCTTCGACGCGGGCCGGCGGGCTCACAAAAACGGCGTCCAGGAAGCTGGGCAGGTCGATCGCGTCGGCGCGCAGCTTTTCATTGAGCAGGTGGCGGCCTTCCTTCCAGGTGATCATCAGCGTGAAGACGGCGCCGCCTATGACCAGCGGGAACCAGCCGCCGGCGAACAGCTTCATGAGGTTGGAGGCGAAGAAGGCGAAGTCGACCAGGAAGAAGACGCCGGTGGCGGCGATGCACAGGCTCAGCGGGTACTTCCAGCCGTAGCGGATCACATAAAAGGTCAGGATGGTGGTGATCAGCATGTCGGTGCAGACCGCGATGCCGTAGGCGGCCGCCAGGTTGCTGGACGAGCGGAACATGACCACTGCGAGCACGATGGTGATGAACAGGCCCCAGTTGACGAAGGGCATGTAGATCTGGCCGGTGTCGCGCACGCTGGTGTGCTGGATATTGAGGCGCGGCAGATAGCCCATCTGGATGGCTTGCTTGGTCACGCTGAAGGCGCCGGTGATCAGGGCCTGCGAGGCGATCACCGTGGCCATGGTGGCCAGGCCCACCAGCGGCAACAGCGCCCATTCGGGCGCCATCAAATAAAACGGGTTCTTCACGGCGGCGGGGTTGCTGATCAGCAGCGCGCCCTGGCCGAAGTAATTGAGCACCAGCGAGGGCATGACCACCGAGAACCAGGCCAGGCGAATCGGCTTTTTGCCGAAGTGGCCGAGGTCGGCGTACAGCGCCTCGGCGCCGGTCACGCACAGCACCACGGCGCCCAGGATGATAAAAGTGGTGCCGGGGTTGGACCACATGAACATCAGGGCATAGTGCGGGCTCAACGCCACCAGGATGTGGGGGTTGGTGGCGATCTGCGAAATCCCCAGCAAGGCCAGCACGGCAAACCAGATCAGCGTGATGGGCCCGAAAAACCGGCCTATGCCGGAGGTGCCGTGTTTTTGCACCGCGAACAGGGCAAGCAGGATGACCAAGGTGATCGGGATCACCCCCTGCTTGAAGGCCGGAGAGACGACTTCAAGGCCTTCGACCGCCGACAGCACCGAAATCGCCGGGGTGATGACGCCGTCACCGTAGAACAGGGAGGTACCGAAAATGCCCACGACCAGCAGGGTGCGGCGCAGCTGGGGCTTGTCCTTCACCGCGGTGGAGGCCAGCGCCAGCATGGCGATCAGCCCGCCCTCGCCGTTGTTGTCGGCACGCAGCACCAGCGCCACGTACTTGATGGAAACAATGACGGTCAGCGTCCAGAAAAAGATGGACAGGATGCCGTAGACGTTGTCGGGGGTGAAGGGAACATGCCCGGAACCGAAAACTTCCTTGACGGCATAGAGGACGCTGGTTCCGATGTCGCCGTAGACGACACCGATGGCGCCCAGGGTGAGCGCCGCGAGTGATGATTTTTGACTAGACACAAAAACTTCCCGTCTTTGCGCCAGGCCCGTTCAAACGGGTCCCAAGCGGGCGGGAATGGTTACCTTTGGGAACGCTATTTTGCGCCCGGGGACCCGGCTTGCAAGTCGGCGGGCACCCCTAAATCCAACTAATCCCGATTTTGTTGCACCGCAACAACTTGTAACGACGCGGGGGCGCTGCACGTGCTTGAGGCCGATCCGGTCGATGACGGGGTAATGCTATGTATTTAAGAGTAGGCGGCGTAGGGCTCGTAAGGGCTGGCTTTGAAAAGCCATAAAAAAACCCCTCGCGGGGGTTTTTTAGTCATACACCTCGGCGTCCGGGTCGGTGGCTTCGAGCTCGTAGCTCGCGGCCAGCATGGCCAGGCGCGCGATCACCCCGTACATATAGAAGCGGTTGGGATTGCTGGAGCCGGGCTTCTCGCCGGGCTGCGGCAGGCGGCCGCTGTCGGCAAAGGCCAGCGGCACAAAGCTGGCGCCGGGCGCATTCAGGTTCTCGTCCACGCCGCGCTCGGCATGCACGCGGTAAAAGCCGCCGACGACGTAGCGGTCCATCATGTAGACCACGGGTTCGGCCACCGCGTCGTTCACGCGCTCGTTGGTCAGCACGCCTTCCTGGATGATCACTTCGGACAGCGCCTGGCCGTCCTTGGTGGTGCTCATCTTGTTCTTGGTTTTGCGGTTCAGCGCTTCGAGGTCTTTCACGTCGCGCACCGTCATGATGCCCATGCCGTAAGTGCCGTTGTCGGCCTTGACGACGACAAAAGGCTTTTCGTTGATGCCGTATTCCTTGTACTTGCGCTTGATCTTGGTCAGCAGCGCATCGACGTTGGTGGTCAGGCACTCCATGCCGGTGTTCTCGGCGAAGTTGACCTCGCCGCATTGCGCGAACATCGGGTTGATGAGCCAGGGGTCTATGCCCAGCAGCTTGCCGAAGCGCTTGGAAATTTCTTCGTAAGCCTTGAAGTGGTGCGACTTGCGGCGCACCGACCAGCCCGCATGCAGCGGCGGCAGCAGGTACTGCTCGTTGATGTCTTCCAGGATGCCGGGGATGCCGGCCGACAGGTCGTTGTTCAGCAGGATGGTGCAGGGGTCGAAGTCTTTCAGGCCCAGGCGCCGGTCGGTGCGGATCAGCGGCTCTATCGTGATGGTCTCGCCGGTCGGCAGGTTCAGCGTGGTGGGCGCCTTGATCTCGGGGCTCAGCGAACCGAAGCGCACATTGAGGCCTGCCTGGTGGAAGATGCGCTTGAGCTGCAGCACATTGGACAGGTAAAAGCTGTTGCGCGTGTGGTTCTCGGGCACGACCAGCAGGTTGCGCGCTTCGGGGCAGATTTTCTCGATCGCGGCCATGGCGGCCTGCACCGCCAGCGGCAGCATTTCGGGCGTCAGGTTGTTCCAGCCGCCGGGGTAGAGGTTGGTGTCCACCGGTGCCAGCTTGAAACCCGCGTTGCGGATGTCGACCGAGCTGTAAAACGGCGGTGTGTGTTCCATCCACTCCAGCCGGAACCAGCGCTCGATGGCCGGGGTGGAGTCCAGCACGCGTTGTTCGAGTTCGTTGATGGGGCCGTTCAGGGCGGTGATGAGGTGCGGAACCATTCGGCCACTTTCGATAGGTGATTCTGTTATTTGCTTCGGCTATAGCTGACCGAATTCTAGGGATATAGGGGTGACATGGCGGGGTTACAAGGGGTAACTCCAACGCAAAGCCATCCAAATTTCCGTGGGCCGAGGTCGCGGCCCGGCATGCCCTCAGGAGCGTACTTCGCCCTGCCCGAGCACCACATACTTCAGCGAGGTCAGGCCCTCAATACCGACCGGCCCGCGCGCATGGAACTTGTCGGTGCTGATGCCGATTTCGGCGCCCAGTCCGAACTCGAAACCATCGGCGAAGCGGGTGCTCGCATTCACCATGACGCTGGCCGAATCCACTTCGCGCAGAAAGCGCTGGGCGTTGACGTGGTCACGCGTCAGGATGGCATCGGTGTGGTGGCTGGAGTAGTGGTTGATATGGGCGATGGCTTCATCAATCCCGTCCACCACCTTGATGCTGATGATGGGCGCCAGGTATTCCTCGTACCAGTCCTGCTCGGTGGCGGCTGTGGTGTTGGCATTTTTCACGGCAGACAAAATCGCCAGCGCTTCGGGGTCGCAGCGCATCTCCACGCCTTTTTCGGCATAGATCGCGCCTATCTTCGGCAAGAAGGCCGCCGCCACGCCGCGCGCGACCAGCAAACCTTCGCTGGCATTGCAGGGGCTGTATTTTTGCGTCTTGGCGTTGTCGGCCACCTTGACGGCCATCTCCAGGTCGCAAGGATCATCGACATACACATGGCAGTTGCCGTCCAGGTGCTTGATGACGGGGACCTTGGCGTCGCGGCTGATGCGCTCGATCAGGCTTTTGCCGCCGCGCGGGATGATGACGTCCACATATTGCGGCATGGCGATCAGTTGCCCGACGGCTTCGCGGTCGGTGGTGGGCACCAGCAGCACGGCATCGGGCGGCAGGCCGGCGTCGGCCAGGGCCTGCTGCACCAGCGCCGCGAGCGCCTTGTTCGATTCGATGGCTTCCGAGCCGCCGCGCAGAATGCAGGCATTGCCGCTCTTGATCGCCAGCGACGCGGCTTCAATCGTGACGTTGGGCCGGCTTTCGTAAATCATGCCGAACACGCCGATGGGCACGCGCATCTGGCCCACGCGTATGCCGCTGGGCTGCTCCTTCATGCCGATGATGTCGCCGATCACGTCGGCCATGGCGGCCAGCTGCTCGCAGCCCTGGGCCACGGTGTCAATGATCTTGGGTGTGAGCTTGAGCCGGTCCAGCAGGGGGCCGGCCAGGCCCGCGGTCTGGGCGCGCTCCAGGTCGCGCTGGTTGGCCGCTTCCAGTGTCGCCACGTTTTTGCGAAGCGCTTTCGCCAGGTTCAGCAAGGCCTTGTTCTTGGCTGCCGCCGGCGCACGCGCGATGTCAGCCGAAGCCGCTTTGGCCCGGTTGCCCAGCAGTTTCATCAGGGCCGGGACGTCGTTGCCGAGGTCGCTGGATGTGGAAAGGGCTTGGTGGGAGTCGGGCGCGTTCATGCGGCCATTTTAGGCCTGCCGGGCGCGGCCCGATCCCTGCATGGCGCATTGCTCGCACACCATGCCGGCCAGGCGGTGCAGGGCCTGCCAGCCGTCGGCCGGCCAGTCGGGCTGCTTCAGGCCCTTGACGATACCGTCGACCTTGTGGGCGGCGTGCAGCAGGTTGGCCAGCGTGGTGTCGCCGATCTGCGGCAGCACGCGCTCGAACAGTTTTTCCTTGACGCCCCAGACGCGGTTTTCACGCAGTGCCATGGGCATGGGCCGGCCTGCCTGAATAGCGTCCTTCACGCGCTTCATGCTGCGGATGTCTTCGGCCAGCGCCCAATGCACCAGCACCTCGGATTCGCCCTCGGACTGCAGGCCGTCCAGCATGCGCGCCACGCGCACCGTCTGGCCGCCCAGCACGGCCTCGGAGAGCTTGAAGACGTCGTAGCGCGCCACGTTGAGCACGGCATTTTCGACCTGGTCAAAACTCAGGATGCCATCGCCAGTACCCGACTGGGCCGGATAGAGCAGGCCCAGCTTCTGGATTTCCTGGTGGGCCGCCAGCAGGTTGCCTTCGACCCGGTCGGCGAAGAACTGCAGCGTGCGCTGGCCTTCCTCGCCGGCAGCCACGCGCTGGCCCTGCTGCTGCAGGCGCTGGGCGATCCACTGCGGCAGGCTGCGGCGGTCTATCGGGTCGAACTTGACGGTGATGCCAAAGCTCTCGAGCGCGCCGAACCAGGCGCCTTTGGCCGTCATGCTGTCCAGCCGCGGGAGCATGACCAGGGTGAGGGTGGAATCGTCGCCTTGCGCGCGTTCGGCGATCTGCTGCAGCGCGACGGAGCCGTCTTTGCCCGGCTTGCCGCTGGGGATACGGATCTCGACGATCTGCTTGTCGGCGAACAGGCTCAGCGAGCCGCCGCTGGCCAGCACCTCGCTCCAGTCGAAATGCGCACCGGCCACGGTGTGCACCGTGCGTTCGGTATAGCCCTGGGCGCGCGCCGCGGCGCGCAGCGTGTCGGCGAACTCCTGCACCAGCAGGGGCTCGTCGCCGTGCAGGGTGTACAGGCTCTTCAAGCCGCGCTTGAGGTGTTCCTGGAGTTGGGCGGGGGCCAGATTCATGGAAAGGAGTTTAGCGGCAGGCCTGAATCGAAACTCATAGTTTGCTGGTCGACAGCAGCAGGCTGGTTTCGGTGTTGGCGATGCCTTCGAGCAGCCGGATCCGGCTCAGCACGCTGTCGAAGCCTTCGAGGCTGTCGGCCCGCAGCTCGGCCACGATGTCCCAGCGGCCGTTGGTGGTGTGCAGCGCGCTCACGGCCGGGTCGCCGCGCAGCGCCGCCAGCACGGCCGCCGTGCGGTTGCCTTCCACCGCCACCGTCATGAAGGCGCATATGCGGTGGGCTTCGGCCTGGGGCTTGAGGCGCACCGTGTAGCCGGTGATGGTGCCGTCGGCCTCGAGCCTGGCCAGCCGGTTTTGCACCGTGCCGCGCGAAACACGCAGCACCTTGGCCAGTGAGGCGACGGAGGCCCTGGCGTTGTCGCGCAGCAAAGCCAGCAGTTGGCGGTCGGTGTCGTCCATGCGAGCCATTTTATTGGCATAAAGTCAACAAGAGCTGGCAGTTTGCTCAAACAAGCCATAAATTTGATCGGTTTACTGCCTTTTATTTGCCTTCGCCACTCCCGACAATGAAACAAGACAAAGACCGGGAGCCCCATCATGGTTGACTACATTGGCATTGAAAGCATCCAGAAAATCGTTCGCCAGCGCGGCGCCGCCGCCTTTATCGAAGGCCTGGCCGGCGAGATCGAACATGATTTCCGGCGCTGGAATGATTTCGACAAGTCGGCGCGCCACGCCATCCACTCCCCCGACGGTGTGATCGAACTGATGCCGACCAGCGACGGCCACCAGTACTCCTTCAAGTACGTCAACGGCCATCCCAAGAACACCGAGCTGGGCCTGCTCACGGTCACCGCCTTCGGCGTGCTGGCCGACGTGGACACCGGCTACCCCTTGCTGCTGTCCGAGCTGACCATCACCACCGCGCTGCGCACCGCCGCCACCTCGGCCCTGGCCGCGAAATGGATGGCGCGCCCCGACAGCCGCGTCATGGCCCTCATCGGCAACGGCGCACAAAGCGAGTTCCAGGCGATCGCTTTTCACCACATGCTGGGCATACGCGAGATGCGCCTCTTCGACATCGACGCCGCGGCCAGCGACAAGCTGGCGCGCAACCTGCACACGATGGGGCTGCAGGGCTTGCGCGTGACGGTGTGCCGCTCCGCTGCCGAGGCCGTGCAAGGCGCCGACATCGTGACCACCATCACCGCAGACAAGCGCAACGCCGTGATCCTGACGCCGGAAATGGTCAAACCCGGCATGCACCTGAACGCCGTGGGCGGCGACTGCCCCGGCAAGACCGAGTTGCATGCCGACATCCTGCTGCGCAAGGACGCGCGCGTGGTGGTCGAGTTCGAGCCGCAGTCGCGCATCGAAGGCGAGATCCAGCAGATGCCCGAGGATTTCAAGGTGGCCGAATTCGCCGACGTGCTCAAAGGCACGGCCGTCGGGCGCGCATCGCCTGAAGAAGTCACGATTTTTGATTCGGTCGGCTTCGCGCTGGAGGACTATTCAGCCCTGCGCTACCTGCACAAGCTGCAGCTGGCCGACCCGGCCCTGCGCCGGCAGATCGACCTGGTGCCGCACCTGGACAACCCCAAGGACCTGTTCGGCTTGCTGGCGCCGGCCGCAGCCCGTACAGTCAAGGCACCGCGAACCGACACCATCCCTGAAATGGCCCCTTGATGAGCATCCCTGTTGACCTGATAGGCGCACCCACCGACATAGGCGCGGGCAGCCGCGGCGCGTCCATGGGCCCCGAGGCCCTGCGCGTGGCCGGCATCCGCGAGGCGCTGCAGGCACGCGGCCTGGAAGTGGCCGACACCGGCAACCTGGCGGGCCCTACCAATCCCTGGCTACCACCGGCCGACGGCTACCGGCACCTGATGGAGGTTGTCGACTGGAACAAGGCCGTGCACGAAGCCATGTACCAGAGCCTGGCCGCCGCCCGCCTGCCCATCCTGCTGGGCGGCGACCACTGCCTGGGCATAGGCTCCATCAGCGCGGTGGCGCGCCACTGCCGTGCCGTCGGCAAAAAACTGCGCGTGCTCTGGCTGGACGCGCACACCGACTTCAACACCAATGCCCTCACGCCCACCGGCAATGTGCACGGCATGCCGGTGGCGGTGCTGTGCGGCCACGGCCCCGCTGAGCTCACCGGCATCGGTGGCACGACACCCGCCATGAGTCCCAAGGCGATTCGGCAAATCGGCATTCGCAGCGTGGATGAAGGCGAAAAGCGCTTTGTGCGGCAAGAAGGCCTGGAGGTCTTCGACATGCGCTACATCGACGAGATGGGCATGCGCCACACCATGGAAAAAGCGTTGGCCGGCATGGATGCCGACACCCATCTGCACGTGAGCTTTGACGTGGACTTCCTGGACCCGTCCATCGCGCCGGGCGTGGACACCGCCATCAAGGGCGGGCCGACCTACCGTGAAGCGCAGCTGTGCATGGAGATGATTGCCGACACCGGCTTGCTGGGCTCGCTGGACGTGATGGAACTCAACCCGGCGCTGGACGTGCGCAACGGCACGGCCGAAGTCGCGGTGGACCTGATCGAAAGCCTGTTCGGCAAGAGCACGCTGATGCGGGCTTGATGCGGGCGTAAGGCTCTAGAGTTCCGTCACGGCCGCCAGGCGGCGCATGATTTGCTGCACCACGTCGCTTTGCATGTCGCGGTACAGCAGGGCTTCTTCGGCTTCCTTGGCCAGCACCGCGGATTCATTGAAACTGATGTCGCGCTGCTGCAGGATTTCCGTCTCGGGAATCAATTCCTTGCCCGCCAGGGTGCGCAGCCTGAACCGAAAACGCAGCCGCAACTGGAACTCGCGCACCTGGCCGGAGGCGTTGGTGCTAAGCACCACCTTCTCGCGCTGGTCGCCCAGCACGTCGAGGATCACCTGCGCTTCGTTGATGCGCCGCGCGTCGGAGATCACCTCCACCTTGCGCGTGGACTGCAGCGAGCGCCTGAGTTCCACGCCCAGCGGCGAGCTTTCGGAAAGACCCGAATAGAGTGTGCTGAAGGCGAAGTTGGGCGCCTTGCGCAGCGCGAAGCCGCAGCCACTCAGCGTGATGGCGGCTGCCGTGGCCGACAGGGAAAGAAATACGCGACGCTGCATGGGCTTGCCTTGTTTTCGTTGAAACGATTTCAGATCACGATATTGACCAGCCGGCCCGCCACCACAATCACCTTCTTGGCGGGGGCGCCTGCGGCTTGCTTGGTGAAGGCTTCGGAGGCCAGCGCGGCTGCCTCGATGGCGGCCTTGTCGGCGCCCGCCGGCACCGTGACGGCGCCGCGCAGTTTGCCGTTGATCTGCAGCACGAGCTCGATCTCGTCCTGTTGCAGGGCGGCTGCATCCACCTGCGGCCATGGTGCGTCAAGCAAGTCGCCGTGCTGCGCGGCATAACCAAGCTGCGACCACAGCGCGTGCGCCAGGTGGGGCGTTGCCGGGTACAGGCAGCGCAGCAGGATGCCGAAGCCTTCGCGCAGGGCGGCGTCGGAGCCTGCCGATGCCGCGCCCTTGAAGTCTTCGAGTGCGTTGAGCAGCTTCATGTTGCCCGACACCACGGTGTTGTACTGCATGCGCTGGTAGTCGTAATCGATCTGCTTGAGCACCGTGTGGATTTCAAGGCGCAGGGCCTTGGTCTCCTTGTCGAACGCGGGCGTGCCGCCTTCGGGCTGCTTGCCGGCGCCGAGCTTGACGCCGAAATTCCAGACACGGCGCAGGAAGCGGTAGGAGCCCTCGAGTGCGGCGTCATTCCACTCCAGCGTGGTGTCGGGCGGCGCGGTGAACATGGTGTAGAGCCGGGCGGTGTCCGCTCCGTACTTTTCGATCAGGTCCTGCGGATCGACGCCGTTGTTCTTGGACTTGGACATGGTGGTCCAGCCCTCGTAGGGCACGGGCAGGCCGTCGGCCTTGGCGGTGGCGGAGACCACCTTGGCGTGCTCGTCGCGAACAATGTCGAGTTCGTGCGCCCAGAAGTACTGCTTGCCGGTGGTGGTTCGCGCGAAGGCCTCGTTAAGCACCATGCCCTGCGTGAGCAGCTTGGTGAAGGGCTCGTCGACCGTCACCAGGCCCAGGTCGCGCATGACCTTGGTCCAGAAGCGCGCATAGAGCAGGTGCAGGATGGCGTGCTCGATGCCGCCTATGTACTGGTCCATGGGCATCCAGTAGTTGGCGCCTTCGGCCACCATCTTCTCTGCGTTCTTGGGGTCGCAGTAGCGCATGAAATACCAGGACGAATCGACAAAGGTGTCCATGGTGTCGGTCTCGCGGCGCCCAGGTTTGCCGCAGACCGGGCAGACCACGCCGGCGTGAAAGCCCGCGTGCTTGTGCAAGGGGTTGCCCGAGCCGTCCGGCACGCAGTCCTGCGGCAGCACCACGGGCAGATCTTTTTCCGGCACCGGCACGGCGCCGTGCTCCTCGCAGTGGATGATGGGAATCGGCGTGCCCCAATAGCGCTGGCGGCTCACGCCCCAGTCGCGCAGGCGCCAGGTGGTTTTTTTCTCGCCCAGGCCTTTGGCTGCCAGGTCGGCCGCGACGGCATCGACAGCGGCCTTGAAGGTCAGGCCGTCGTACTTGCCCGAATTGATGACAACGCCCTGCTGCTTGTCGCCGTACCAGTCGGCCCAGGCGTCCAGGCTGTAGGCTTGTCCCTTGACGTCGACCACCTGCTTGATGGGCAAGTCGTACTTTTTCGCGAACTCGAAGTCGCGCTCGTCGTGCGCCGGCACGCCCATGACGGCGCCGTCGCCGTAGCTCATGAGCACGTAGTTGCCGACCCAGATTTCAACCTTGCCGCCGGTGAGCGGGTGGGTGACGAAGAGGCCCGTGGGCACGCCCTTCTTCTCTTGCGTGGCGAGCTCGGCTTCCGTGGTGCCGCCGGCCTTGCTTTCTTCGATGAAGGCCGCGACCTTGGGGCTGGAAGCCGCCGCATGCAGGGCCAGCGGGTGCTCGGGCGCCACGGCGCAGAAAGTCACGCCCATGATGGTGTCGGCACGCGTGGTGAAGACGTACATCTTCCCGCCGCCTATCAGCGTGCCGGAGCCGTCCTGGATGTCGTGCGTGAAGGCAAAGCGCACGCCTTCGCTCTTGCCAATCCAGTTTTCCTGCATGAGCTTGACGCGCTCGGGCCAGCCAGGCAGCTTGTGGCTGACGCTGTTGAGCAGTTCGTCGGCGTAGTCGGTGATCTTCAGGTAGTAGCCGGGAATCTCGCGTTTTTCCACGGTGGCGCCGGTGCGCCAGCCCTTGCCGTCAATGACCTGTTCGTTGGCCAGTACCGTCTGGTCGACCGGGTCCCAGTTCACGACCTGGGTCTTGCGGTAGGCAATGCCTTTTTCCAGCATCTTCAGGAACAGCCATTGGTTCCACTTGTAGTAGCTGGGGTCGCAGGTGGCGACCTCGCGGCTCCAGTCGATGGCCAGTCCCATCGCCTGCATCTGCTTTTTCATGTAAGCGATGTTGTCGTAGGTCCATGCTGCCGGCGGCACGCCGTTTTTCATGGCGGCGTTTTCGGCCGGCAGGCCGAAGGCATCCCATCCCATGGGCATCAACACGTTGTAGCCCTTCATGCGCAAATGGCGCGTGAGCATGTCGTTGATGGTGTAGTTGCGCACGTGGCCCATGTGCAGCTTGCCGCTGGGGTAGGGCAGCATGGAGCAGGCATAGTATTTCTTGCGGCCGGCATCCTCCGTCACGCGGTAGGCGTCGGCGGCGGTCCAGTGGGCTTGAGCGTCGCGCTCAACGTCGAGATGGTTGTATTTGTCTTGCATGGAGAACCGGGAAGGCGGAAAGCGAACAGAAACAGGGAGAAATGCAGGGCGGCACGGGTTGTGCGGCCCTGGCCGTGAATCCCCGATTTTAGGGGCTGGGCCGCTTCCGGTGTTTTAGCGCTCGGCGGCGTCGGCGGAAGGGTTGTCGGCCACAAAGCCGATGCGGTTGAGACCGGCTTTTTGCGCCAGGCCCATGACCTGCACGACCTTGCCATAGGGGACGCCCTCGTCGGCCCGTAGCTGGACCTCGGTGTCGGGGTTCTGCGCGGCGGTCTCACGCAACCGGCCGGCCAGTTCGTCGGCATTCAGGGGCCTGTCGTTCAGGAAGGTCTTGCCGGACTTGTCGACCACCAGCGTGACGAATTTCGGGGCGTCGGCCGGTTTGGCGGCGTCGGTCTTGGGCAGGTCCAGTCGTATGCTGCTGGCCAGCAGGGGCGCGGTGATGATGAAGATGACCACCAGCACCAGCATCACGTCCACCAGCGGCGTGACGTTGATGTCGGCCATGGGCTGAGAGCCCTGGGTGCGTTCAAGCCTTCCGAAACCCATGATCAGGCCTTGTGCGCCAACAGTTCGCGCAGGTCGCGCGCGAAGCCTTCGAGGTCGGCTTCGATGCGGCCGATGGACCGGCCGAAGATGTTGTACGCCAGCACGGCCGGGATGGCCACTGCCAGGCCCGCCGCCGTCATGATGAGCGCCTCGCCGACCGGGCCCGACACCTTGTCGATGGTGATCTGGCCGGCCGAGGCGATGCCGACCAGTGCGTGGTAAATACCCCAGACCGTGCCCAGCAACCCGACGAAAGGCGCGGTGGAGCCGACTGTGGCCAGCAGCACCTGGCCGAACTGCAACTTGTGCAGCACCGCGTGCAGGGCGTCGCGCAATACGCGGGTCAGTTGCTGGGATTTGTCGCCCGCCGTGGCCAGGGTGCCGCCGGCAGGAAGGTTTGTCGCGGCGATCAGCGGCAGCACCAGCGCTTCGCGGTCGAAAGCGGCGACTTTGTCGCGGGCCTGGTCCACGGAGGCCGATTGCCAGAAGGCAGCGGTGCTGCGCGCCACATCGCCGGCGGCGCGGCGAAGCAGCCAGGTTTTCCAGAGGATCACGACCCAGCTCGCCACCGACATGGCCAGCAACAGGATCGCCACCACCTGGCTGACGATGCCGCCTTGGGTCATGAGACTGAGGAAATCCATGGGGTCACGCCTTTTGAGTTGCCGCGGCCTTGGCCGCGCTTATTGTTTCAGGCCCAGCACGTCGAACATGTCGAAAAGGCCGGTGGCATGCCCGTCCAGGAAACGGGCGGCACGCAGGCTGCCCTGGGCATAGTTGCTGCGACTCGACGACTTGTGGCTGATTTCGATGCGCTCGCCGGTGCCCAGGAACATCACGGTGTGGTCGCCCACGACGTCACCGCCACGCACGGCGGAAAAGCCGATGGACAGCGGGTCGCGTTCGCCCGTCACGCCTTCGCGTGCATAGACGCCGCAGTCCTTGAGGTCGCGGCCCAGCGCAGCGGCGATCACCTCGCCCATCTTGAGCGCTGTGCCGGAGGGGGCGTCAACCTTGTGGCGGTGATGCGCCTCGACGATTTCGATGTCGTAGCCGGTGGAGAGCGCCTGCGCCGCCATTTCAAGCAGCTTGAACGTGACGTTGACGCCCACGCTCATGTTGGGCGCCATGACGATGGCGATGTCTTTGGCGGCGGCGGCGATCTCGGCTTTTTGCACGTCGGAGAAACCGGTAGTGCCTATGACCAGCTTGACACCCGTCTCGCGGCAGGCTGCCAGATGGGCCAGCGTGCCTTCGGGGCGGGTGAAATCAATCAACACGCGGGAGTCTTTGAGTCCCTGGCGGAGGTCACCGCTGATAAGCACGCCGCTGGCCCGGCCTGTGAACGCGGCTGCGTCAAGGCCAATGGCCGGGCTGGAGGCCAGGTCAAGCGCGCCGGTCAGCTGGCAGTCGGTGCTCGCGTTGATCGCCTCGATCAGCATCTGGCCCATGCGGCCGCTGGCACCCGCCACCGCGACCCGGTGGCGRCGGGCCTGGTCAAGGGTCGCCCCGCTCACTGCTTGGGGCTTTCGAGAGGGGGGTAGCTGCCGGCAGGCGTTCCGGCGGGCACATTGGCGGGCGCTGCGGCGCTGGCTGTTGCAGGCTTGGATTTTTCAGCGGCCTTGTTCAACTGCGCTTCGGTGGCTTCCAGCACGGGCACCTCGCCCAGCTTGCGCCGGTTGCCGAGCTTGGCGATGAACTCGGTTTCGCTGGGCATGGCGTCGCCTTCAAAGCGTTCCAGCTGGTCGTTCTTGAAGAACACGGTGTACTTGTAGGACTGGGGTTCCACGCCTTGCCGCTTCAATGTAAAGACGTAGTCCCAACGGTCGGCGTGGAACAGGCTGGCCATCAGAGGCGTGCCCAGCGTGGCCTTGACCTGGTCGCGCGTCATGCCGGCTTTGAGTTGCTCGACCTGTTCCTTGGACACGAAGTTACCCTGGATCACGTCGACCTTGTAGGGTGTGACCCAGTTGATCGGGTTGGCGGAGCTGCCGGACATGCCGCCGCAGGACGCCAGCACCGTGCAAGCCAGGAGCAGGAAAGCGGTTCGGGCGCCGTAACGATGATTTGCAGGCATGGCAGGCATAGTAAGGAGGTGTAGCGATATGATTGTTCATTGTAGCGGCTGGGGGCCCCCGGCCGGCACCTGCCCTGAAGGGTCACAACCGCCGCGTCATACCGGTTTTACCCAGAGAGTTTTCCCATGAGCAACATCGACGAACTGAAAAATACCGGCCTGAAGGCAACCCTGCCGCGGCTGAAAATCCTGGAGATTTTTCAGGGAGGCAAACAGCGCCACATGACGGCCGAGGACGTGTTCCGGGTGCTGCTCGAAGAGCGCTCCGACATCGGTCTGGCCACCGTCTACCGGGTGCTCACCCAGTTCGAACAGGCCGGCCTGCTCAACCGCAGCAACTTCGAATCCGGCAAGGCTGTCTACGAGATCAACGAAGGCCAGCACCACGACCACCTGGTCTGCCTGGACTGCGGCAAGGTCGAGGAGTTCTACGACGCCGAGATCGAAAAGCGCCAGCAGTCAGTCGCCAAGTCCAAAGGCTTCGCCATCGCCGACCACTCCCTGTCCATCTACGCCAACTGCACCAAGGACAAATGCCCCAACCGCAACACCGGCACGCCGGTCAGGCATCACCACTCTTGAAGATTCGATCAGCGGGCCTAGAAGGTGTGAAGAAACCGTAGCGAGCGCCCCGAGGTCGCGTCGAGGACCGGAGCCGTACACCCGTACGGCGAGGACCGCAGGGGCGAGATCGGGTCGCGCAGTAGGTTTATTCGCACCTTCTAATCATCTTGTTCCATGGCTCGTCGGTGCCTTTCGACGAACTCCTGGTAAGTATTGATGCCGCGCAGCTGCAAGATGGCATTGCGTACCGCGGCCTCGACCAGCACGGCGATATTGCGGCCGGCCTCCACCTGGATGATGACCTTGCGCACCGGTATGCCCAGCACGTCCTGCGTCAGCGGTTCATAGGGAATGCGTTCATAGTCGCGCTCCAGCGTCTCGCGGCGCACCAGGTGCACGATCAGCTTGAGGCGCATCTTGCGGCGCACCGCCGTCTCGCCAAAAATCGCCTTGATGTCGAGCAGGCCTATGCCGCGTACCTCGAGCAGGTTCTGCAGCAGCTCGGGGCAGCGCCCCTCGATCGTGGTCTGGTTGATGCGGTACAGGTCCACCGCGTCGTCGGCCACCAGGCCGTGGCCGCGCGAAATCAGCTCCAGGCCCAGTTCGCTTTTGCCCAGGCCCGACTCGCCGGTGATCATCACGCCCATGCCCAGGATGTCCATGAACACGCCGTGCATGGAGGTGCGGTCGGCGAAATGCTTGGACAGGTAGGCCCGCAGCACATCGATCACGAAAGCGGCCGACTCCGGCGTGGAGAACATCGGCAGCTGCGCGCGCTCGCACATGGACAGCAGGGTGTCGGGTGCAACCTGGCCGTCGGCCACAACCAGCACCGGCGGCTCCAGCGTGATGATGCGGGAAATGCGGCGCGCGCAGTCCTCGGGGCTGGCGTTGGTGAGGTAGGCGACCTCGCGCTCGCCCAGAATCTGCACGCGGTAAGGGTGGATGTAGTTGAGATAGCCGACCAGATCGGCGCCCGAGCGCGCGGCCCGCACGGCCACTTCGTCAAAGCGCCGCTCGGAGGCGCCCAAGCCCGCAACCCATTCCCATTTCAGGGACGCGCGATGGTCTTCAAATAAAACGTCGGCGCTGACAACGGTGGGCTTCATGCCGGCCTGTGATGCGGGGAAGCCCCCTTAAGAGCTGACTTCGTGGACCGAGTGCCAGGAAGCGATCAGGTGGTGCAGCGCGGCTGCGTCGCTGCTGGTCTTGAGCTGCTCGCGCAAGGTGCTGTCGCTGAGCAGTTCGGCGATTTCCGAGAGGATTTCGAGGTGCTTTTGCGTCGCGGCTTCCGGCACCAGCAGGAAGATGAGCAGGCCCACGGCCTGCTCGTCCGGCGCATCGAAGCCAATCGGCGACTGCAGCAGGAACACCGCCGCCATGGGCGCCTTGAGCCCCTTGATGCGACCGTGCGGAATCGCCACCCCATGGCCCAGGCCGGTCGAGCCCAGGCGTTCACGGGCGAACAGGCTGTCGGTGATCAGCGCGCGGTTCAGCCCGTGCTGGTTCTCGAACAGCAAACCGGCTTCTTCAAAAGCACGCTTTTTGCTGGTCGCTTCAACGCTAACCAGCACTTGGGAGGGGGGCAAAATTTGCGAAAGACGGTTCATAACAATCTTTTAGTCGCCGAATTATGCACTTTGCGGCGGGTTTGCCGGAAAAAGAGGCATAAAAAAGCCGCTTGAGGCCTCAAGCGGCTTTTTTTTG